>DATDMO010000128.1:0-6331 GCA_036518755.1 Candidatus Acidiferrales bacterium
GGGGAACATGGACACGGCGCAGCTTGCCGAGCTGATCGAACGCGAGGGAGCGAAAAACGTTCCCCTGGTGATGCTGACGGTGACGAATAATTCCGGAGGCGGACAGCCGGTCTCAATGGCGAATATCCGCGCGGTGAAGGAAGTCTGCAGGAAGCATGGGATTCCGCTGTACATCGATGGCTGCCGATTTGCGGAGAATGCCTACTTCATCAAACTGCGCGAACCCGGCTATGCGGATAAAAGCCCGCGAGAAATTGCGCGGGAGATGTTTTCTTATGCGGACGGCTGCACCATGTCCGCCAAGAAGGACGGTCTGGCAAACATCGGAGGGTTTCTGTGCACGAATGACGATCGGCTGGCGCAGCAAGAGAAGGACATGCTGATTTTGACGGAAGGCTTTCCGACTTATGGAGGGTTGGCGGGACGCGATCTCGAGGCGATTGCCGTCGGGTTGAATGAGGCGCTTGAAGAGGAGTATTTGAAATACCGCATCGCTTCCACGGCGTTTCTGGGCAATCACGTGGCGAGCGAAGGAGTGCCGATCGTGCAGCCGCCGGGCGGACATGCCATCTATCTGGATGCGCGACTTTTTCTACCGCACGTTCCACCGGCGCAGTTTCCCGGCGTCGCGCTGGCCGTGGAGTTGTATCTGGAAGGCGGGATTCGTTCGGCGGAGATCGGGTCGCTCATGTTCGGAGAACACGCCACGATGGATCTGGTTCGGTTGGCGATCCCGCGACGCGTATACACGCAGAGCCACATCGAGTACGTCGTGGAAGTGATTCTCGATGTGTGGCGAAGGCGAGAAAAGATTCGAGGCTATGAGCTCGTTCGGCAAGCGCCGTTTCTCAGGCACTTCACGGCACAACTCAGACCGATTTGACGCCATTCACGCGAGGTCAATCGAAGATCACGCCAAGCATGTTTGCCGGGTATCCGCCGAGGCGGATATTGTGCCCTTACAACGGCGCCATGCAAATGGCAACGGCGGCGGGTGCTACCTCAAGAGGGATTCCTCGACTGCGTTTCGCGCGCGCACACACCGCGCGAAAGGCAAAAACGCGCGCAACTCCGCTCGGAATGACAGCGTAGGATGACGAAATTCAAATTGGGGCGCTAGGCCTGCTTGCGCATGGATTTGGGCCAGATGCCGCTTTTGCCGGGGGAGAGGATGCCGTTGGGATCGACGGCGTCTTTCAGGGTTTCGTGGAAGCGGTGCAGCGCGTGATTGTTGTAGGAGTAGACGTTGGCAACCGTATCCATGTATGCGATGTGCGTGCGATATTCGCCCCAGCCGTGCTCGGCGGCCACTTGCACCAGGCGCTTGAAGATTTCGCGGCTCTTTTGATTGTGCTCGACGTTGTGTTCGATCGGGAAACCAAATAGAAGCACGAACGAATGCGGGAAAAACGACCACGGCAGCGCGAAAAATTGGTTCTTGGGCGCCACGCCCATTTCCGCGTATGCGTCGCCAAAGGCTTTCAGCACTTCGAAGACGGCCTCGCCCGTCATCGGAATGATGGGCGAAAAATCCATGTGACCGCTGGTGCCCTGGATGAGGCCGAATATCCGCAGATTCGGTATGCCCAGCGCGACGAGGGGCGTGTCTTCCGCCTCTCTATCTTTTGCGTCGAGCGGAAAGCGATAGGCGTGGCCATCCTTGAATGTCGCTCCCGGAATGGCCGCGAATTTTTCTTGCGTGTACTCCCACTGCGCGTCGATCACTTTTTGCGGGCCCCAGAAGTGCAGCGTGGCGCTCCAATAGGCGAGGTTTTTCTCCTGCCCGATTTTTTCCATCTCCGCGATTGAAGGACCGCCGGGCGAATCGAGCACTCCTCCACCCTGCGACGCGCGGTAACTCAGCAGAGGGCTTTCGAGCAGCATGGTTCCGCGAACAATCTCTGAATTCATCAGGTAGGAAAGCGTATCGACGAACGGAATCAAATCATCGTGGCGCGGGACCATCACCGTGCCGTCGCGATAGGCTTCCGGCTCGGGCATCAGCCAGACGCCCATCTTGGTGACCACGCCAAAATTTGATTGCGAGAACATGCCATCGACGTAAGGCCCGAAGCCATATTTGTACTGCTGCCAGGTTTTCGATCCCGGCATCGCGCCCATGCCGGTGCGCATGACTTCGCCATTGGCGAGAACGACTTCCATCCCGCACACGGACGCGAAATGATCGCGCATGGGAGTGCGCCCGCCGCCGCGTTCGAGCGAATTGCCCATCGGGCTGCCCCAACCGGGATCGGGTGGATCGATCCACACTTTGAGTTTGTGCTCTTGAATGTAGCGATAGAGATCGAAATAGCTGACGCCCGGCTCGACCAGCGCATAGTGATTCTGGTCGTTCACTTCGAGGACGCGATTCATGCGCTTCAAATCGAGGATCACGCTGCCGGATAGCGCGGGCGCCGATCCGCCGTAGGCGAGATTTTTGCCGGTCGAGATGGTCCACAGCGGGATTTTGTGTTTGTTGGCGGCTCTGACGACTGCCTGCACCTGTTCCACGCTATCGGGCGCAACCGCGGCGGAGGGAACGCGGTCTTCTCCTTCGTGCCAGAAAGGAGAGTACGAATCGCGGTAGAGGTTCGTATCCTCATCGGAGGTAAAAACCCACTCGCTGCCGACCGCGCTTTCAAATTCCTTCAGCGCGGCGGCAAACGCGGCGCTGCTCACTCCCGGTGGAAGTCTCATCGAAGTTCCCTCGCGCTCATGCTCGCGCCTTCCTCATTCCCTTGGGCCATATGCCATTCTTTCCCGGAGACAAGATGCCATTCGGATCGAGCGCGTCCTTCATGGTTTCATGCAGGCGCAGCAAGGAGTGATTGTTGAACGAATAGGCATCCATGATGTCGCCCATGAAAGCCGTGTGGGTGCGGTACTCGCCCCAGCCATGTTCGGCGGCGGTTTTTATCAGGCGTCTGAAAACTTCGCGATTCTTGCGGTTCTTTTCCACGTCATGTTCGATCGGGAAGAAATAGATGATGACGAAGGCGCGCGCGAAAAAGTTCCAGACGGGAAATCCTCCCACGCTGCCGCCGTTGAGGCCTAAATCCTTGGCGACTTGATCGAAAACCTTCTGCGCTTCGAGAACGGCTTCGCCGGTCATCGGAATGATCGGCGAAAACCACATATGGCCCTGGCTGCGCGGGCCGCCGATTGAAAATGTTTGCAGGCTGGGCACGCCGAAAGGAACGGGATTTACGATCTTCGCCAACTGGTCGTCAGTCAGAGGAAAGCGATACGAAGCGCGGTCCTCGAAGCGAACGCCTGGAATCACGGAAAATTTTCGCTTGGCATACTCCCACTGCGCCGCCACGACGTCGGCGGGACCGTAGAATGGAAGGCTGACGCTCCAATAGCCGATCTTTTTTCGTGCGGCATAGTCCTCGAGATCTTTTGTCGAGCCGCTGGCGCGAAGCGCGGCCAGCTCCGGATCGGGCCCGTACGCCAGCGGGCTGATCACCGTTGTGGTGGCTTGCACGATTCCGGAATTCATCAAGTTCGCAAAAATTTCGACCAGCGCAAACAAATCATCGTGTTTATCGACCACGACGTTGCCGGAAAGAAAAGCTTCGGGCTCGGGCAAGAGCCAAAAACCCATTTTGGTTACGACGCCGAGATTGGACTGCGAAAAAATGCCGTCCACATAGGGGCCAAATCCATACTTGTATTGCTGCCAGGTTTTCGAATTGGGAAGCGCGCCCATGCCTGTGCGGACCAACTCGCCATTGGCGAGCACCACTTCCATTCCGCAGTGGCAATCGAAGTGGTCGCGCATGGGCGTGTAGCCGCCGCCGCGTTCGAGCGCATTGCCGACGAGGCTGCCCCACCCGGGATCGGGCGGATCGATCCACACCTTGAGTCCGCGATCGTGAATGTAGTGGTAGAGATCGAAATAGCTGACACCCGGCTCGACCAGCGCGTAATGATTCTTGTCATTCACTTCGATGACGCGGTCCATGCGTTTCAGATCGAGGACCACGCTGCCGCCCAGCAGCGGCGCGGAGCCGCCGTATCCGAGATTCTTGCCGGTTGAAATTGCCCAGAGAGGAATTTTGTGCGCGCCCGCGATTCGGACGATTTGCTGCACCTGTTCGACGCTCTCCGGCGCCACCGCTGCGGAGGGAATCGGTTCTTCAGCTTCGTGCCAGAAAGGCGAATAGGAATCGCGATAGGTGTTGATGTCGTCGTCGGAGGTGAACACCCATTGCTTGCCTAGGGCTTTCTCGAATTTCTTCAGCGCGTCATCAAAATCGCGGGCACTTACACCGGGCGGAACTCTCATAGGATTATGGTTTGTTATTGCGCGTCAGATAAGCTGCGATTGCGTCCAGATCGGCGTCGCTGATTTCCGTCTTGCGAAACATGGGCATGAAAAGCACGCCGTGGCGAACGAACGCTTTGATCACGGTGGGCGTCAGATCGGTTCGCTCTTCGAGCACGGCGGGCTTTTGTCCGCGGGCGGCCAGCGACGCGGTGCCGGGCTTTCCGGCGCCTGTGCCGTGGCACGGAAAGCACCACTTATCGTAAACCTTGTGGCCTTGCTGGATTTGGGCGTCGTCGGGACCGCCAAATGCGACCGCCGCGAAACTCAAACTGCACAAAAGCACAAACGCTGCTCTTACGATTTTGGCGTTTCTCATGCCCTCGCCTTTCTCATACGTTTTGGCCAGATGCCGCATTTTCCCGGCGCCAGAATCCCATTAGGATCGACGGCGTCTTTCACCGTTTCGTGAAAACGCAGCAACGCGTGGTTGTTGAAGGAGTAGGTGTTCGCAACCGTTTCCATGAAAGCCGTATGGGTGCGGTATTCCCCCCAGCCGTGCTCGGCCGCCATTTGGACGATTTTCTTGAAGTTCTCGCGATTCTTGCGGTTCTTTTCGACATCGTGCTCGATCGGAAAACCGAAAAGGACCAGAAAACAGCGCGGATAATTGGACGAAGGCCCCAGAAAAAACATGGGCCCCATGGACATTCCCAGTTCCTTGTAGGCGTCGGTGAATACTTTCTGCGCCTCGAGGATGGCCTCGCCGGTCATGGGAATGATCGGCGAAAACCACATGTGACCTTCGCTGCGCGGCGGCCCCACGGCAAATACAGAGAGGCTAGGTATCCCAACCGCAACCGAATTCGTGAATTGCGGCAGCTCGCCAGGCTTGAGTGGGAAGCGGTGCATCGCCCCGTCTTTGAATTTCACGCCGGGAATCGTAGAATATTTTTCTTTCGCAAATTCCCACTGCGCGGCAACCACCTTCTCGGGACCGTAGAACGGCAGCTCGATGCTCCAGAAGCCGAGATCCCTTTCTTGGGCGAAGTCTTCCAACTCTTCGGTCGAGGGGCCGCCCGGTTTGGCATAGAGCGCCGCGAGCGCGGGATCCTGTCGCGCGAATGCGAGTGGGTTCGCCACACTGGTGGTGCCGAGGACCATGCCGGAATTCATCAAGTACGCAAGCCCAGCGACCAGAGGAATCAGATCGTCGCGTTTCATCACCGTCACAGTGCCGGTGAGGTACGCCTCGGGCTGCGGGAACAGCCAAAAACCCATTTTGGTGACGACGCCTAAGCTGGATTGCGAGAAGAGGCCATCCACATACGGCCCGAAACCGTAGCGGTATTGCTGCCAGGTTTTGGAATTGGGAAGCGCGCCCATGCCCGTGCGCAGCACTTCGCCATTGGGCAACACAATTTCCATGCCGCAGTGCGCATCGAAGTGATCGCGCATCGGCGTGCGTCCGCCGCCGCGATCCACGGCGTTGCCGATCAGGCTGCCCCAGCCGGGATCGGCTGGATCGATCCACACTTTCAGTCCTTTATCCTGAATGTAGCGGTAGAGATCGAAATAGCTGACGCCGGGTTCGACGAGAGCGTAGTGGTTTTTTTCGTTAACCTCGATGATGCGGTCCATGCGCTTCAGGTCGAGGACCACGCTGCCGCCCAACAGCGGAGCTGAGCCGCCGTAGCCGAGATTCTTTCCGGTGGAAATGATCCAGAGGGGAATTTTGTAAGTGTTCGCGATCTTGACGACCGCTTGGACCTGTTCTACGCCGTCCGGGGCGACGGCTGCGGAGGGAATGGGTTCCTCGTCTTCGTGCCAGAAAGGAGAATAGGAATCGCGATAGGTGTTTACGTCATCATCGGACGCAAAGACCCATTCTTTGCCCACCGCGTGGGCAAATTGATCGAGCGCGCTGGAAAAATCTTTGCTGCTGACGCCCGGTGGCAATCTCATTTCCAGCTCTCGTTTCCTTTTCCAATCAGCTGCCTGATTTTATTTCTTGTTATTCCGCGTGAGGTAATCCGCGATGAGGTCCAGATCGGCGTC
>DATDMO010000129.1:0-6164 GCA_036518755.1 Candidatus Acidiferrales bacterium
TCAACCAACTCCAAGCCCTGAAGACGGCTGGCGAAATGTTTCCACCGCTGTATGCGATTCTCGATCCTGAGTTCACAACGCTGCCGCTATCGCAACTGGCCGCTTCGCTTTCGGCAGCGGGTGTTCAATTGATGCAGCTGCGCTGCAAGCACGCCTCCGCCGCTCGAATGCATGCCCTGGCCGGCGAATTAGCTGTCCTGTTGCGGCCAAGGGGCGTGCGGCTCATCGTGAATGACCGCGCCGACGTTGCCGCGCTTTCCGGAGCGTCCGGTGTGCACGTGGGGCAGGAGGATCTTCCCGTCGAGGACGCGCGGCGTTCCTGCGCCCCACCGCTGTGGGTAGGCGTTTCGACACATAACCTCGAGCAATTGCGCGAAGCGGACAAAACTTCGGCAGACTATATTGCAGTGGGGCCGGTATTCCACACAGGCACCAAGGCAAATCCTGACCCAGTAGTCGGCGTTGAGTTCATAAGGGCGGCGCGCAGCTTGACTCGCAAGCCGCTGGTTGCAATAGGCGGGATTACGCTGGAATCGGCTGCAGAAGTATTCCGGGCGGGCGCGGATTCGCTGGCGGTGATCAGCGATCTGCTCGCCACACCCGATCCAGCGCAACGCGCGGCCGAATACTTGGCGATTGCCGGCAGGGAACGTACCAACCGGGACCGAGAGCATTCCGAATAACGGGCGGAATGGCAGATCAATCGCGGACAATGGAATTCGCAACCGCTCGGCCCTCCTCCGAGCTGGTCAAAGGGCTGGGCCTGTTCGATTCGACCATGATTGTGATCGGGTCGATGATCGGCTCGGGCATCTTCATCGTTTCAGCCGACATTGCTCACCAGGTACAGAGTCCAGCACTACTGATTCTTGTGTGGATTTTTTCGGGGCTGATGACCCTGATAGGCGCCTTGAGCTATGGCGAACTGGCTGCGGCAATGCCGCACGCCGGCGGACAATATGTATATCTGCGCGAGGCCTTTGGGCCGCTCGCAGGATTTCTGTACGGATGGACGATGTTGCTGGTGATTCAGACGGCGACCATCGCCGCCGTGGCCATCGCCTTCTCGAAATTCACAGCCGTGCTGCTCCCCTGGTTTTCCGCTTCTGAGTGGATATGGAAGATTGGGACGTTTGGTCCCTGGCATCTCTGGTTTGGCTCGCTCGGTCCTTACAATGTTGGACTGAACCGCCAAAATCTTCTCGCGATTCTCTCGATTGTGCTCCTCACATGGATCAATACGCGCGGGCTGCGCTTGGGCAAGATCGTCCAAAACATTTTCACGGTGACTAAAATCGCGTCGCTGGCGCTGCTGGCTTTGCTGGGGCTCTGGCTCAGCACTGCCGTCGCGCGCACCGCGAACTTTACCGATTTCTGGCGCAACGCCGGTTTGTCGCTGCGTCATCCGTATCCTCCCGACTCGCCGTCATGGATGATTGGGACGATTACGCTCGTTGCTGTCGCAATGGTCGGCTCGCTTTTCTCGATGGACGCGTGGAACAACATCACCTTCACGGCGGCCGAAGTGAAGAATCCCAGCCGCAATCTGCCGATCTCGCTGGCGCTGGGGACGGGTACCGTAATTTTGCTTTATACCTTGGCGAACTTCGCGTATTTGCGAGTGCTGCCGCTCTCGGGTGATCCGCACGGCGCGACTGTACTCTCACGGGGAATCGAATTCGCCGCAGACGGACGCGTCGCAACGGCCGCGGTTCAAGCGATGTTCGGGTCGGTGGGAGCCATCTTGATGGCGCTCGCGATCTTGGTTTCCACGTTTGGATGCAACAACGGCCTGATTCTTTCCGGCGCCCGCATCTACTATGCGATGGCGAAGGACCGGCTTTTCTTCACATCCGCGGGCACGGTGAACCGCCACCACGCTCCAGGAGCGGCACTCGTAGTCCAGTGCGTGTGGGCGGCTGTGCTCTGCCTTTCGGGAACCTACAGCCAGTTGCTCGACTTTCTGATTTTCGCGGTGATGATTTTCTACATTCTGACCTTGTTGGGTCTGTTCCTGCTGCGCTGGAATCGTTCGAGTTTGCAACGTCCCTATCGTGCAGTTGGATACCCTTATCTGCCCGCCCTGTACATCCTGATGGCTGTTTTTCTCGAAATTCAGCTGTTAAGGTACAAACCACAGTACACTTGGCCGGGGCTAATTATCGTTCTGTTGGGTTTGCCGGTTTACTTCATTTGGAGCTGGGCGGGAAGGCGCGCGGCGGTGAAAGCGTAGGTCGAGCCTGACGAGGGAATGGCGAATATGCCTACGGTCGACTCTGAGGCGGGAAAGCAAAGCATGGCAAGTCAAATGTTTGCCACAAAGCCGCTGGACGTAATCATGGAGGAGGCCAAGGAAACCGGCGAGTCCTCGCTGCGCCGTGCCCTGGGCCCCATCAATCTCATCACTCTTGGCATTGGCGCCATCATCGGCGCCGGCATCTTCGTCTTGACCGGCCAAGCCGCCGCCACCAGCGCCGGCCCCGCCATCGTGATTTCGTTCATTTTGTCGGGGATCATTTGCGCGTTTGCGGGCCTGTGTTACGCCGAGTTCGCATCATTGATTCCCATCGCGGGCTCGGCCTACACCTATGGCTACGCCACATTGGGCGAGATATTTGCGTGGATCATCGGGTGGGACCTGATCCTCGAATACGCGTTTGGCGCCGCGACGGTGGCTTCCGGGTGGAGCGGCTACGTCGTCAGCCTTCTTGACGATTTGGGACTTCACATTGGCCCGAAATGGATCGCCACGCCGGGAACGGAGATGGTCTTCTATAGAGGCCACTGGGCTGCGATCGGCTCGCTGCAACAATCGCTAGCGAGCGCTGGAATCGATCCAGCGACACTGCCGCACGCGGTAGCCGTTTTCAATTTGGTCGCATTTCTTGGAATCGCCATTACGACATTCGTTTTGGTGGTGGGCATCCGGGAGTCGGCCAACTTTAACTCCGCAATCGTGATCCTGAAGGTGGCCATCGTCCTCGTTTTCATCGCCGTGGCAGGCGCTTTCGTCCTGCGCCATGGTTCGCTGGCAGCAGCGAACTGGCATCCGTTCATTCCACCGAACACGGGAAAATTCGGCGATTACGGTCTCTCGGGAGTGGCGCGCGGCGCCGCCGTGATCTTTTTCGCATACATCGGGTTCGATGCTGTTTCCACAGCCGCGCAGGAAGCCAAGAATCCGCAGAAGGACATGCCCATCGGGATTATCGGTTCGCTGGTGATCTGCACCATTCTCTACATACTGGTCTCCGGCTTGTTGACCGCCGTGGTTCCGTACACGGACCTGAATGTCGCCGATCCCGTAGCTATCGCGATTGATGCTACCGGCGTCCGATGGGGAAGTTTGCTGGTGAAGGCTGGTGCCGTGGCGGGGCTTGGAAGCGTGATGCTCGTGATGCTGCTCGGCCAGTCACGCGTTTTCTACTCCATGTCGCGCGACGGGCTTTTGCCGAAATGGGCGGGCGCGATTCATTCGCGATTCAGGACGCCGTGGATCTCGTCGATTGTAGTGGGCATCTGCGTGGCGGGCTTCGCTTCGTTCATTCCGATCGGCGACCTCGCCGTACTTGTGAATATTGGGACGCTGCTCGCGTTCGTGATCGTATGCGCGGGCGTTTGGATCCTGCGCAGGAAACGCCCAAATCTTCCGCGGCCCTTCAAGACGCCGCTGGTTCCCCTGGTACCGATTCTCGGTATTCTCACCTCCGCGGCCGCCATGTTGAGCCTGCCGGCGAAGACTTGGTGGCGCTTGCTCATCTGGCTGGTAATCGGACTCTTGATTTATGCGTTTTATGGCCGAACCCACAGCAAAGTCCACCGAGCATCTCTGAATAGAATTCCATGACATAATTCGGGCTTCTTTATGGCCCGATTCTCATCGCGTCGTTTCTTGGTATTCCTGCGACGAACCTCACTGTTCGACCGCGTGGCGGTTGCCGTGGTGATCCTCGATGCCATTGAGGGCCTTGTCGTTCGCTTCGGTACTGGCAAGCTACCTTTTTCTTCCTTTGTCAACTTTCTCGGTTTTGCGGCGGTCGTCTATTTGGCTGTGCGTCTCATTCGCTGGGTTCGCGCACGCGTGCTTTGGAGCTTGCGGAATCGTTTGATTGTGGCCTACGTATTCATGGCCGTGGTTCCCGTTGTGTTGCTGCTGACGATGGTGGCCGTTTCGTTCATTCTGCTGGAACTTCAAATTGGAGCGCATCTGCTGCGCGATGATCTTGGGCGCCATCTCGCGCTGATCGCCGCCGATAGGAACGCCATCGCGGCCGCGCTTAGCCGCGAGCCGGGCTTGAAAGTTGACGAGCCGGTTTCGCCGAATTCCTCCGCCACCACCGATCCGGTGCTGTTGCGTCCCGGTGTAGCAAGCGTAATTGCAGCCGCGCAAGCGCAATGGCCCGACCTTCGGGTCTATTTGAATCACGGTCAACAGCTCGTGCGAACACCGAACACATGCCCAGACTCGTGTCTAGCTGAATTTCGCGGGCAGCTCTGGTTTGCATCGGCCGAAGCGCTGGCGGTACGCGGCGGCCACGCCACCGTACTTGTGATCGCGCGCATTACGCCAGAACTTCTCAATAGCCTGCCTTCAAAATTGGGTCCAATCCAGCTAACCCTGCTCGATCCGATGGCCCATCCCTCAAGCGAATCGCGGACCGTTGAACTTGGCAAATCTCGATATGTTTTGGGGGAACAAATTGCCAGCAGCAGCCGAACGCTCGCGTCTCCGGCGAACTGGTTCGATATTCATGTGGATGGCGTGGCCACATTGGAAGCTGTCCGCGCCGATCTGGGCGCGGACACGGTGGATAGGCCTGTCCTGGCCAGTTTTTCCCTTCGAGTATCGGCGATCAACAAGGACCTCTTGACGTCAATGGGCGCGTTTGGGCCGTACCTCGTGGATATCCTGATCGTTGCCGCCATCATATTTCTCGTGGTGGTGATCGTCGCATTCGCAACGGGCTGGATTCTCACGCGAACGATCACTCGGTGGGTGGCTGACCTCTATGACGCCACGCTTCACGTACGGCGAGGTGATTTCAGCCATCGCGTTCGCGTCCCAAAGCGCGACCAGCTCGGAGCGCTTGGCGAATCCTTCAATGACATGACCAGCTCGATTTCCGAACTGATCGAAAGCCAGCGCGAGCGGCAGCGGCTGGAGAACGAGGTCGCGATCGCCCACGAAGTCCAGCAGCAGCTTTTCCCTCGCACCCTGCCTACCGCGCCCGGGCTCGATCTCGCAGCGATCTGCCGGCCCGCTCGAGTTGTGAGCGGTGATTACTACGACTTCATTCAGTTGGGGCCGGCGCGGGTTGCGATTGCTCTAGCTGATATCAGCGGTAAAGGAATTTTCGCCGCCCTCCTGATGGCGAGCCTGCAAGCCGCCTTGCGCAGCATCGCTTCGGTCGGCGACCAGTGCAACACCGCCGATCTGGTTTCGCGGCTGAATGGGCACCTTTTCAGAAACACATCGGACGATCGTTACGCAACGCTTTTCTACGCCGTGTACGATGGAGACGCCAAAACGCTCACCTACACGAATGCCGGCCATCCGGCGCCGTTTTTTCTGTGCGATGGCAGCGTCCGGTCGCTGGACGAGGGCGGAACGGTGGTGGGCCTTTTCGAGGAGCCCACATACGAGCAGAGGACGATCCAGATATCGCGCGGCAGCTCGCTTGTGGTGTTCAGCGACGGACTCGTGGAACCCGAGAGTGTTTACGGCGAGGAATTCGGCTTGGAAAGGTTGAAAGCGGAAATGCTCCGGCAGCGGGGCCTTTCGCCGCCTCAACTCGCCGAAGATCTCATCGACGCCGCCGAACGGTGGTCCGGCACGGCGGAACAAGCCGACGATATGACGGTTGTGATCGCCCGCATGGGCTAGGACGATTTCGCCCTGAGTGGGCATTGATGGCGGCCGGTGGACGTGGCGCAAACCCCGGGTTCGCTATTGACAAGCGCAGACGGACCCGCCATCTTAGTTGACTTTCCCTTGCAGGTTTTGGCGGCTGAGTCCACAGCGGACGGAGACAAATCGTTGAAGATCCGCGTATGTTTTCATGACAAATGTTTCGACGGCGCCTCCTCCGCTGCGATATTTTCGCGTTTTTATCGCGAGCGAATCGGGCCGGACGCGCAGTTTTTCTACACAGGGATGACCCACA
>DATDMO010000130.1:0-6979 GCA_036518755.1 Candidatus Acidiferrales bacterium
CGTTCCGCGGCTGCGCCGAGCGATTTCGCTCGCGCCGCCTTCGTCGATCGTGATCCCCAAAATCTTCGCCGACCGAACCACGATCTTGTGCAAATCTTCCGGAGTGTAAAACTCCAGCCGGTGTAGGATGCCAAAACGCGAACGCAGCGGCGCCATGATCAGCCCCGCGCGTGTGGTTGCGCCGATCAGGGTGAAGCGATTCAACTGATACGGATGCACGCGCGCGCCGGGCCCTTGGCCGATAATCAGGTCCACGCGAAAATCCTCCATCGCGGGATAGAGAATTTCCTCGAGCGCCGGTTGAAGCCGATGAATCTCGTCGAGAAAAAGAAAATCGTTGGGATCGAGCGAAGTGAGCACCGCCGTGAGGTCGCCTTTTTTTTCCAGCAGCGGTCCTGAAGTGATCTTGATCGACGAGCCCATTTCATTCGCCAGAATTTGGGCCAGCGTGGTTTTGCCGAGGCCCGGCGGCCCGTAGAGCAGGACGTGGTCGAGAGCCTCGCCCCGCGCACGTGCCGCTTGCACGGCAATTTGCAGATTTTCTTTCACGCGGTCCTGGCCGATGTAGTCGGCGAAGTTCGCCGGGCGGACGCTGGCCTCGATGCGCGCGTCCTCGTCGAACGCCTTGCCGGATACGATTCGATTCCTGCTGTCCACCGCTCTTCTGGCGTCTGGCATCTATCGCTCCTCAAACTCGCCGATGCGCCGCTCACTTTCGGTGAAGGACTCGCAGCGGCGGTCGAGTTCGTCGTGCTCTTTCGCGAAGCGCTCGCGCATGGCGCGGTACGCGGAGGCATTGTCCCACGAGTCGATCGTCAGGAACCGCCGCGTGTTTTCGGCGTCGCGCAACAATACCGTGCCGCGGTAGCCCGCGTTCTTGCGGAAAAGCTCCACCCACGGCCCCGAGCTCGCGTAGTGTTTCTCGAAGTCTTGCACGCGGTCGGCCCGCGCCACGAACTCCCAAACGAAGCGCACCATCTAGTCTCCGCCGTCCGAGGAACGTGCGCTCTTACGCATCGCGGAGTTGCCGAGAATCTGCAGCGCCGCGCGCAAGAGAGTTTCGAAGTCGGCGCCACGGGCGGCATCTGCCTTCTCAATCGCGCGGTCGATCGACCGCGCGTCGTAGCCGAGATTCGCGAGCGCTGACGCCACGTCCGATTCCAGTTGCGGGCGCGTCGAAGGCTTCCCGGTTTCGCGAACCTCGACGACCGCCAGTTTGTCGCGCAGCTCGACCACAATGCGTTCGGCGGTTTTCTTGCCGACGCCGGGAATAAGCACCAGTTGCGCCAAATCCCCCTTGCGGATCGCGGGAACCAGATCCTCAACGCCCATTCCCGAAAGAATTTTCAGCGCCAGTGCGGGTCCCACTCCCGAAGCGGAAATGAGCAGCTCGAAACACTGCTTTTCGCGCGCAGTCAGGAAGCCGTAGAGCGAAAACTGGTCCTCGCGCACGTGGGTGTGAATCAGCAGCGTGGTTTCGTCGTGGAGGGCGGTCAGCCCGGCGAACGTGGAAAGCGGAATCTGCACTTGATAGCCCACGCCGCCCACGTCGATCAAAGCCTGATTCGGACGTTTGTCGACGAGCTTGCCGCGAAGCGACCCAATCATTTCAGCGATTATCGGTTAGGCTCACAGGAGTGTCAACGCAAGGGGCAATCGTGAATCGGCATGGATCGGTTGCTGAAAGCTAGCGGCGGGTGCGGTCTCTGCGGATACCTTCGTCGATCAGTGCTTCCAGCTCGCGCCGGGTCAACGTGACGCTTTCGGTGGGGCACTCGGCAGCGCCGGCGGCGGAAGCCTCGCTCGCCTTCGCGCCCGCGGCGTATCGAGTGCGCGCGGCGGCGAGTTTTTCCACGTCGCAACCGGAAAGAACCACCTGCTTGCCCAGGCGTTCGGTTACAAGCGACACCTGCGCGAAATGCTCCGTCGCTTCCATGCGGAAAAATGCGGTGAGCAGATCGGGGCCATATGTGACGACCCCGTGATTGGCCATGAGGATGGCATCGTGCCCGTGAATGAACGGCTCCATTGCCGCCGAGAGTTCGGGCGTGCCGGGCGTGCCATAGCGCGCCAGCGGAATTTCTCCGAGTCCGATGACGAGTTCGCAGAGGATCGGTTTGTCGAGCGGCATGCCAGCGGCGGCGTAGCCCGTCGCGGTGACCGGATGCGCGTGGCAAACTGCGTTTACGTCGGGCCGAAGGCGGTAGATCAAAAGGTGCATCGCAAATTCCGACGATTGCTTCCGCAGCCCATTCACCCTGCGGCCATCGAAATCGATAACCACCAGATCGTCCGGCTCCATCGTTCCCTTGCTGATTCCTGTGGGAGAAATGAGCACGCGATCCGGGCCGAGACGCACGGATATGTTTCCGTCGGTGGAGGCGGCGTAGCCGCGATCGCGGATCCACCGCCCAACGACGCACAGATCGCGGCGGTGTTCCGCTTCAGTTTTCAGAGCCCCGTGAGATATCGATTTCGGGTGCAACACTGCCTCCACAATCGGGCCTAGGCGCGGCAGTTTACGCGTAAAAGCCCCTCAATTTCAAGGCTCGCGACACGCGATCGATGGCCAGGATGTACGCGGCGATCCGGTTGTTCACATTGTGCGTTTCCGCGTATTTGACCACTCCATCAAAGCTGCGGTCCATCACATCTTGCAAGCGCTCATTCACTTCGCTCTCGCGCCAGAAAAAGCCCTGGCGGTCTTGCACCCATTCGAAATAGCTCACGGTGACGCCGCCCGCGTTTCCGAGAATATCTGGAATAATGAAAATCCCTTTTTTCTCGATGATCGCATCGGCGTGCGAAGTGGTGGGGCCGTTGGCGCCTTCGCAAAGGATGCGGCAATCGACGCGATGGGCGTTGTGCGAAGTAATTTGATTTTCGGTGGCGGCGGGAACGAGAATGTCGCACGGGCGGAACAAAACTTCCTGTGCCGTGAGCCTTTCCCCGCCTGGAAATTCCGGCAAGGGCCTTCGTTGCGTGTGGACCCAGTCATAAAGTTTCGGCGCGTCGATGCCTTTTTCATTGAAGAGGCCGCCGTTCACGTCCGCAGCGCCGATGATTTTGTATCCGGCTTCCTGCATTAGAAGAGAAGCCTGCGAGCCGACATTACCAAAGCCCTGGATGATCACGCGGCAGCCTTCGCGTTTCATGCCGAGCTTCGAGACCGCCTTGTTGCAGCACATCATCAAGCCGCGCCCCGTGGCTTCCCTGCGTCCTTGAGATCCGCCCAGATCGAGCGGCTTGCCGGTAACGACCGCCGTCGTCGCCTGGCGGACGTGCATCGCGTAGGTATCCATCACCCAGGCCATGATTTGTTCGTTGGTGCCGATGTCTGGGGCGGGCACGTCGCGCTCCGGGCCAAACCAGTCGGCCAGCGAAGCCGTGTAGCGGCGGGTGACCCGTTCCAGTTCGGACTTCGAGAGTTTTGCGGGATCGCAAATCACGCCGCCTTTTGCGCCGCCGAAGGGGATGTCCACTACGGCGCATTTCCAAGTCATCCAGGCGGCGAGAGCGCGCACTTCGTCCAGCGAAACGTCCGGGGCGAATCGAATTCCACCTTTTCCCGGGCCGCGGACCGTCGAGTGCAGGACGCGGTAGCCGGTGAAAACTTCGATCTGGCCGTTATCGAGCGCCACCGGGATGTAAACGGTGACTTCCTTTTCGGGATACTTCATGTAGCGGTAGATACCCTGCTCCAATCCCAACTTCTGGGCGGCGATTTCGAATCGAGCCTCCGCGGATTCGTAAACGTTAAGCTCGCCATGGACGACGGCTGGCATTTCAATCCTTGCGACGCTCACGGTAGCCTCCGAAGTGGATATCTATCACCAAGCGGGCGAAGAAACACGCACATTTGTTGCGGGGCAGAAATGAGCAATTGATGACGATGATCGCTTTGAGTTCGCATCGCTAAAACGCACCCCCTTTTGGCCTGAGGTCGTGGCCGGTCATTTCACGTGGCTCAGCGACGCCTAAGATGCCGAGCATCGTGGGCGCAATGTCGCGCAGGGAGCCGTCTTGGCGAAGACGCGCGTGGCCGTCCTCGCTGGCGAGTATGAATGGCACGGGATTGGTAGTGTGATAGGTGTGCGGGCCACCAGTGACTGGATCGATCATGGTTTCGGCGTTGCCATGATCCGCGGTAATGACCCACGCGCCGCCGCGCGGACGGAGCGCTTGAAAAATTCTTCCCAAGTTTTCATCCACGACTTCGCAGGCTTTCACCGTCGCTTCCAACTTTCCGGAATGGCCGACCATGTCCGCGTTGGCAAAATTCATGATGATGGCGTCGAAGTCGCCCTTCTCGATGGCGTGGATGACAGTATCGGCGACGCCGGCGGCGGACATCTCCGGCTTCAGGTCGTACGTGGGAACTTTTGGCGAAGGCACGAGGACGCGCTCTTCACCGGCAAAGGGTTTTTCGACGCCGCCATTGAAGAAATATGTGACGTGCGCATATTTCTCCGTTTCCGCGACGCGCAAGTTTTTGAATTGCAGCTCGGCGAAGACGTTGGCAAGAATGTGTTCGAGCTTTTCGGGACCGAGGATGTAGCGGAGCCATGGCCAAGTCTTTTCGTACTGAGTCATACCGACGAAGGCGAGATTTTTCGGGCGGCCAGGGTCGACGAAGCCGCTGAAGCCGGGTTCGATGAGCGCTCGGGTAATTTGGCGGGCGCGGTCAGCGCGGAAATTAAAGAAGATCACGGCATCGTCGTCGCGAATGACGCCGCGCGGAGTGGCAGGTTTTCCCTGCGCGGCTTGCGTGGTGATTACGACGGGAACGACGAATTCATCGGTCACACCTTTTTCGTAACTCGCGCGGATGGCGACAATGGGATCGGCGAACTTTGCCTCGGCGTCGCCGTGAACGATGGCCCGGTAGGCTTTTTCGATGCGCTCCCAGCGATTGTCGCGGTCCATTGCGTAGTAGCGACCGCTAATGCTGGCGATTTGCCCGACACCAAACTCGCGAATTTTCTGCTCGAGCTGGCGGAGGAAGTCGATGCCACTTTCGGGCGGAGTGTCGCGTCCATCCATGAAGCAGTGGACGAAGACTTTTTGGACTTTGTTTTCGCGCGCCATGCGCAGGAGCGAAAAAAGATGTTCGATGTGGGAGTGCACGCCGCCGTCGCTGAGAAGCCCCATCAGGTGCAGTTGACGCGAGCGGCCGCGCTCCATGGCTTCGACGAGCAAGGGCTGGCGGAAAAATTCGCCACTGGCGATGAGCTGATCGATGCGGGTGATGTCCATTTGCACGATCCGGCCAGCGCCGATATTCAGATGGCCGACCTCGCTATTGCCCATCTGGCCCTCAGGGAGGCCGACGTAGGGGCCGGAGGTGTGGATCAGAGTGTTGGGGAATTCCTTCAGGAGGCGGTCGTAATTGGGCTTGCGGGCCAGGGCGATGGCGTTCCCCTTGGTCTCGGCGCGGTAGCCCCAGCCGTCGAGGACAGTGAGGAGGATGGGCCTGGGTCTTTTGGGCATGGACGGTTAAAACTGCGCTCCGATCCAGTGTCGATTAGACGGCACACCGACCCTTTGTTTTGAATGAGTTACAGTGCTGTCTATTCGGCACGCTCTGTCGATTAAGCTGCCACCCACGAGGAGGCGATAGCGGAGACCGTGGACGAACTCCAGACCATTACCGAACCGGTCCCCCGGGGCCGGCATTGCCTGGCCCCGGCGACTGCCTTCGAGTTTTGAACGCTCAATCATCGCAATTTAACGTTAGCACGGGGGATTAGGGTTGCAAGGGGTTGTTGGTGTAAAGAATTTGGAGGTCCATGGGGAGGGACGAACGCACGGCAGAGATGCAAAGGTCGCCGAGAACTACTGGCCAGAGTTGGTAAGGAAACGGAGCCGACACCCGTAATATCTTCGTAGGCCGATGAAGCAGGACGGAGGCCACCTGGAGATGATCTTCGTTGTCCTGACGGCATTGGGGCTGATTCTAGGCGGCGTTCACATTGCGGCCACAAAACGGCCTCGCACGCGGCTACAAATCGCGGATATTCTGCCGTTATACCTCTTCATATTCCCCATCGGGCTAGGCACCGGGGTCTGCTTCCGCACGGTGGTTGCAAAGGAGTGGTTGTCGTAAACAATGTGGAGCGGCAGGTGCCGCGAAAGCTAGGAAGCTCGCTCTTATGGACACGTATGTAAATGTAAACGGCATTCGACTCCATTGCGTCACAGCCGGAAAGGGAACGCTGATTCTCTTCCTGCACGGATTCCCGGAATTCTGGTACGCGTGGAAGAACCAGCTCCCGGAATTCGGGAAAGACCGTCTGGCTGTCGCTCCCGATATGCGCGGCTACAATCTTTCCGATAAACCGGATGGAGTCGAAAATTATCGTGTCGATGTGCTGGTTGAAGACATACGCCAGCTTGCAGATCATTTCCGACACGACAAGAAATTAACTGTCGTGGCGCACGATTGGGGCGGCGCCGTGGCATGGGCGTTTGCGATGGCGCATCCTGACTACCTGGAGAAGCTAGTCATCATCAATGCGCCGCACCCCGCGGTATTCGGGCGGCTGCTAACGTCGGACCCCGCGCAGCAGAAGGCGAGCCAGTACATGCTGATGTTCCGCGGCTCGCAAGCCGAGCCGATTCTCTCCGCGAACAACTATGCGGCTCTGGTGCAGGCCGTCCTAGGAGAGGGCTTGAAGACCGGTGTGTTCACGCAGGAGGACAAGGCGGCTTACATAAAGGCATGGTCGCAACCGGGCGCTTTGACGGGAGGACTCAACTATTATCGTGCGAGCCGCATCGGCCCGCCCGCGCCTCCAGAGATCGCGGCCGAGATTGGCGCGTCGACGGCCAACTTCGGCTCCGATCCGGCACGAATGACGGTGAGGGTCCCTACGCTCGTAATTTGGGGAGAGAAGGACAGCGCCTTGACTACCGGCAATCTAGACGGGTTGAGCGAATACGTCCCTCAACTAACGATCAAGCGCGTGCCAGGCGCTTC
>DATDMO010000131.1:0-3076 GCA_036518755.1 Candidatus Acidiferrales bacterium
GACGGTCGTCGATGGTTTTGTCGCCGGCCTTCACCGCTCGCCCGATTTCGGTTTCAGCCAGGAGTTCGCTGAGTACCGCGCCTACTCACCCGGAGATGATCTGCGCCACGTGGATTGGAACGTTTTCGCACGCACCGAACGCGCCTATCTGAAACGCTATCGCGGCGAAACCAATAGCCTGCTCACCGTCCTGCTCGACGCTAGCAACTCCATGACCTATACCTCGCACGGCGTCACCAAGATGGATTACGCCCGCTTCATGGCCGCGTCCCTTTTCTATCTCGCTATACACAACCAGCGCGACGCCGCAGGCTTGATTGTTTTCGACGACGAGGTGCGCAATTACATTCGCCCCTCGACCCGCCGCGGCCAGTTGAACCGTCTCTTGAGCGGACTCGAGCTGGCCGAGGCCCGCGCGCGCACGGATTTCGCCAAGCCTCTCCACCATTTTCAGCAATTTCTCAGGCGCCGTGGAGTGGTCCTGATCATTTCCGACTTCTTCGAAGCGCCCCAGAAAATTGTGCGGACCATCGAACCACTACGGTTTCACGGTAACGAGGTTGTCCTCTTTCACGTCCTCGATCCCAAAGAGATTCGCCCCGAACTCGGCGAACCCGCCATACTCGTTGATCTGGAAACGCAGCAGCGCATCGAGGTAACTCCGGAATACGCGAAAAACGAATACCGCGCCAAGATGGACGCGCACATCTCCGAATTGCGCGAACGCGCGCAGGGCGCAGGAATGGATTACTTCTTGCTTGTCACCGACCGGCCCCTCGATAGCGCTCTCGCGGAATATCTCACGATTCGCCAGGGGAGAAATTGAATGGGCGTTTTGGCTCCATGGTTTCTGGCAGGTGCGGCGGCGGTTGCGGTGCCGATTTACTTGCACCTGCTGCGCCAACATACCTCCGAGCCCCGTCCCTTCAGCTCCGTGATGTTCTTCGAGCCGCGGACGCAAACTTCCATACGCCAGCGCCGCCTGCGGTACCTCGTGCTGCTAGCGCTTCGGTTGGCGTTGATTCTTTTCTTGGTACTGGCGTTTGCCGGTCCGTTCATTAACCGCTCGGCCGCCGGCGTGAAAAGCGAAAAACTAATGATGGTAGTGGTCGATAATTCCTTCAGCATGCGCGCGGGTTCGCGGCTCGCCGACGCCAAACGAGAGGCGCTCTCGCTGCTTGCTTCCCGCAATCCCGCCGAGCGGGCCCAAGTGATGACGCTCGGCTCCAAGCTCGAGGCGCTCACTCAACCGGTTCAGGACGCAGGCGCCCTGCGCGCCGCCGTCCAAAGCATCGCGCCCGGAGATTCGCGCGGCAGTTTCGGCGAGCTTGCACGCTCCCTGCGATCGCTGGCCACAAGCATTCCCACGCCGATCGAACTGCACCTCTTCAGCGACATGCAGAAATCCAACATGCCGCCCACCTTTAGCGACATGGCACTCCCCGGCAATGTCAAACTCGCGCTTCATCCCGTGGCGAGTGGAAATCCGCTGCCCAATTGGGTGGTCGAAAGCGTGAATGCGCCGGGTCAAGTTTGGCAGCCGAAGAAAGCGCGCGTGCAGGCCGTCATCGCCGGCTATAACACTCCGGAAGCCACGCGCACTGTCTCCCTTGTGGTCAATGGAAAAACAATCGCCGCCAAAAAAATCGACGTCCCTGCCAACGGCCGCGCCACCGTCGAATTCGATTCGCTCGACGTGCCTTACGGTTTCAGCCGCTGCGAGCTGCGCATCGATTCCGCCGATGTGCTTCCCGACGACGACGCAACGCTCTTCGCTGTCGAACGCTCCGATCCCGAGCAGGTCCTTTTCCTTCACGATTCGGGCGACACCCGCTCGCCCTTCTATTTCGGCTCTGCGCTGGCAGCCGCGGCACAATCTGCCTTCACGATGGAAAGCGTGCCCGTTCTCCAGGGCGGGAATATTCAGTTTTCGAAGTATGCGTTCGTGGTTCTCTCCGACGCCGGTTCCCTGCCCGCTTCGCTTGAAAATGACCTCTCTCAGTACGTCCGCTCGGGGGGAAGCGTTCTGATCGCGGAGGGCACTTCGCTGGGGCGCCGCTCGCGCGTGCCCGTCTTCGGCGCGAATATTTTGCAAGCTCGCTACTACTCGAATGACGGCGGCAGCTACCTCATGGTCGGCGACGCCGATCCGTCATATCCCTCCATAGCAAAGGCCGATCGCTGGTCGGGCGTGAAGTTCTACTACGCCACGCAGGTGGACGACTCCGGCGCTCGCGTCGTCGCACGGCTCGCCGATCACACGCCGCTGCTGCTCGAGAAAAGAATCGGCGAAGGCCGCGTCCTTCTGCTCACCTCCGGCTTGGATAATGTGACCAACGATTTTCCGCTTCATCCGCAGTTCGTTCCCTTCGTTGAACAGACTGCCTTCTACCTTTCCGGCACCCAGCGTCGCAGTGGTTCGCGCGAAGTGGATTCGTTCGTCGAATTGCGAAACGCGAAAGAGCAAGCGGTCGGCGTCGAGGTGATCGATCCGGATGGGCATCGGCCTTTATCGCTGAAAGACGCCGCGTCCGCGCAGTCGTTCCAGTTGACGCGCGCCGGGTTCTACCAGTTCCGACTTGCCAACGGCAGGCAGGATGTTCTCGGCGTGAATCCGGACCGCCGCGAATCCGATCTCGCTGTCATGTCGCCGGAAGCCCAATCGCTTTGGAGTGGAAATGCCGGCACGAAGCCCGAGCAGGCAGTCGCGGCGGATCCGAGCGCGGATAAAAATACGCGCTTTCCCTTGTGGTGGTACGTTATGCTGTTTGCGTTGGCCGTGGCGTTGGCCGAATCTTGGGTGGCGAACGAGCACCTTACCGCCCGAGGGGAGGATTTATGAGCGCAAGAAACGAGCTCAACTCCTATATGAGCCAGTTGGAAAAACGCCTGCGCCTCGCTACCGTGCTGCGCGGCGCCGCGATTCTGACGTCTGCCGCGCTGGTCGCAACTCTCGCTCTCGTCCTCATCGCCAACGCGTTTGCGTTTTCTAGCTGGAGCGTGGGCAGCGCCCGTTTTCTCCTCTTGATCGCGCTGGCAGCGGCCGCCGCGTTTGGTATCGCATTTCCGCTATGGC
>DATDMO010000132.1:0-2846 GCA_036518755.1 Candidatus Acidiferrales bacterium
TGGCTCGATGGTTCAGGCGGTATCGCGGAAGAGCGATGGGAATTGCGCTTTCGGCCTCGGGCTTCGCCGGGCTTGGCGTGGCGCCGTTCTTGGACAAAATGCTGCGAACCGCAGGAGGCAATTGGCGCACGGGCTGGGATATCGTCGCGGGCGCCGTGGTGATTGCCGGAATCATCGCTTTCCTTTTTGTGAGGGAGAGCCCGGAATCGATGGGACAACTCGTGGACGGGATTCCGGAGGCGGAACAAGCGCAGCCCTCGCGCACCGATTCGCTGGCAACCAAGCACGCCTGGAGCGCCGCGCAGGCGTATCGAACGCCGGCGTACTGGCTGATTGCGATTGCGGGAATCATGGCGACATTTCCATTTTTCCTGTTCGTGGCGCACTGGATTCTGCGGCTGCGGGGCGCGGGGATCAGTTCCGGAGACGCAGCTCTGGCGATGGGTCTTTTTACGCTCGGCACACTGGGCGGGCGCTGGCTGGGCGGATTGCTGATGGATTTCATGAATGCGCGGCTGGCTTTCGTGCTGGGCCTCAGCGTCTATTTCATCGGGTCGTATCTCGCGATCATCGTGCGGTCAGACACGCTGATGATCGCCTACCTCGCCGCGATTTTGTATGGCGGAGCCTACGGCTGGGCATTCACTTGCACTGGAACGGTGATCGCACATTACTACGGTCCTGCGGCCTTTCCTAAATTGTACGGAACAATGACGCTGCTGATTTCGGCGGGCGCTTGCCCGGCCGGCTACGTCGGCGGATGGATTTTTGACGCTTATGGGAGCTACAAGCAGGCGTTTGAGTTGAATTGCGTGATGGCCGCCATCGGGATCATCGCGATTGCGTTCGCAACCATGCCGCACCCTCGAAACGCGGAGGCGACACCCTCTGAGCCGCTGACGCAAGCGCAAACGGTGTAAGCTCCGGCAGCGAGCAATTCTGTGAAGCGGCTCAGCCGCGCCCCGCGGTCGTCAACGTTGCGCCGGAAATTCGTTTGGTCTGATTCGCCCAATTCGTTCCCGGATAGCTGAAAAGCAGGTCGTATCCGGGCGAGCCGCCGGCGACCACGATGTGAAAATCGGCGGGGCTCTGAACGACTGGGACGAGGCCGCCGGGCTTCAGCGCATCCAGGAAAATTGGCGCGCGGTCTGGCCGAATTCTTCCGTCAGCGATGGATGTGCGGATAAAATCGATTTCATTGTCATGACCGAAAAATACCGGGCCCGCGAGCTTGTCGTACGGCACGCGCGTTCGTTCGAAAAGATATTCCTGCAAACTTTTTCGAGTGTAGCCGCGCTTCGCGAGATCAACCGCGCAATCGGGATGAAGCGCGAGGATGTAAGTCTGCGAGTGAGGCCACACGACTCCTGCACTCTTAATTCGGCCGACAATCGAATCGATCACGCCTTGTCCCGTCCACGGCGTCACGGCGCCGCCGCCGAAAAGCACGGGCGAGCTTACAGAAGTGGCTACGGTGACGGTGCTGTCCTCGGGCTTGTAACCCAAGCTCACGTGGTATGGCTCCCATGGGCTCCTTGCGGTGTCCTCCGCAAAAGTGAAGAACGTGTAGGCCTCAAGCCGTCCGGTGAGCCCCATGAAGTTCACTTGCGGCCAGGTCTGGCCGAGATTCAGCAGCGAAAGCTGAAGCGCACGGCCTACCGTGCTGTTCGCCCGCCACCCAATCCCAAGCATGCCGATTCCCGAGTTGAAGCCAAGCTCCTCGGCGATGGGGCCGTCCACCATGACGACCGGCGTAAATGATCCGGTGGATGCCGCCACGTGCGTGAGGTCGTAGTGCTTGTCGGTGAAGCCCTCCATGGCGGCGAGGATCACCGGGAAGTATTCGGGCTTCGCGCCCGCCATCACGGCGTTCACCGCAATCTTTTCAACCGTTGCCGTGCCGTTCTTCGGCGCCACCTGTCCGATGATCTCTTGCGGCGAACGCGTCGTGCCCGCGAGCATCGCTTTCACCAACTCGCGCGTTGGCGGAACGATGGGCAAGCCATCGGCCCAGCGATTGGCGAGGAATAATTCGTTCACCTTTTCAAACGCGGAAAGAAAACTCTCGCCGGCGAGCCGAATGTCGGCGTCTTCGCGCTGCTTTTGAATGGGTGCGGGCTTTGCTTCTTCTTGTGTCAATGGGCGGGTCAACGCGTCGATCATGGAATCGAAACAACCAATAGCGAGGGGTTGCGCTTCCTGCTTGCTAGAACGCGCGGGATAGTATTGTTCCGCTGGGAGCGTGAGCGTGCGGATTCCCGGCATGCCGCGATCTTTGGCCGCGGACTTTGCGTCGTGAATAAATTCACTGGTGACGAAGTAAACGCCCGGCATTCCTGATTTTTCAATCTCAATGGCGTCGTGGGAACCCCACCACGTGCAACTCCCTCAATCACCGACACCGAAAATGAAAAGATCGCCTTGCTGCTTCACCGTGGGATACCACTTCGGAAGATCCGTGATCGTTTGCGCCGCGGGCTTTGGATACATCACGATGGTCGCCTTTGGATACTTTTCCCTCAGCATGTCCGCGAGCGCATCGAGGAAATTACTGGCGCCGAATTTCCCGTTATCGACCAGCACGATTTTCCTGCCGTCGAGGCTTCCGCCTCGCGGGCTGATCCCCAGCGTCTTCGGCGGAGGAATCTCGCCGCGCGGGTTCATCACTTCGATCTGGGTTACGGCGCTCTCTCCTGCATGAAAATCTCTGGCGACGTTGGCCATCAGATATGCCTCCCATCGTTGAAAATGCTCGAACGCAATCAAGTTTACGGCGGCGCCGTTCCTCCGGCGCGTCTTTTTGCGCGCTTCGGACGGCAGGGCCGATTCTAATGGTCTCGTCACGT
>DATDMO010000133.1:0-9716 GCA_036518755.1 Candidatus Acidiferrales bacterium
TGGATCGATCAATTCCGTTGCTGGCGGCGGCAGCTTCATTTCATTTCCCGCCCTGATTTTTGCAGGGGTTCCGCCGATCGAGGCGAATGCCACGAATACGGCCGCGCTTTTTCCGGGGACGCTGGCAAGCACCTTTGCTTATCGCAAGGCTCTTGATGCCAAGGCGCGTCGTTTGCTACCGCCCCTGATCATTACCGGCATCATCGGAGGCGTCCTCGGAGCTCGAATTCTGCTCATCACACCGCAGGCTACGTTTCTTCATCTCGTCCCGTGGCTCCTGCTTGCAGCCACGTTGCTCTTCGTTTTCAGCGGACGCCTGACCGCATGGGTTCGCAGCCGTGCGGGACTTGTAGCAAGTTCGCCTGACGCGAAAACTCCGCGCCTTTTGCTGATTCCAGGGCTATTCTTGCAGCTCCTGATCGCGATTTACGTGGGCTACTTCGGCGCCGGCGTGGGGATTTTGGTACTGGCGTTGCTTGCATTTCTCGGCATGGAAAACATTCACGCGATGAACGGCATGAAAGCACTGCTGGTGAGCATTGTAAACGGCGGCGCTCTGGTGACGTTTATCGCCGCGCATATCGTACTTTGGCCCCAAGCGGCGTTGATGCTCGTCGGGGCCGTCGCTGGCGGCTACGGCGGCGCTTACTTGGCTCAGCGCGTGAATCCTCAATACATCCGCTGGGTAGTGATTGGAATCGGCTTCGGGATGTCAGCTTACTTCTTCATCCGCTACTAGGTGACGACCTGCTTATCGGGTGAGCATGGCGATAAGCGGCGAATACCGCGGATACTGAGCGCTCAGTTGATCGCGGTTGCCCAGCTCAAAATCGGCGGGATCGAAGCCCGGCGCCATAGTGGTACCCATCAGCGCGAACTGGCCACCCGGCGCAAGCCGCGCGCCCTGCCATGTGCCTCCGGTAACCACGTGCTGCAGCCGCATTCCGGCGGCAATATCAGAGCCAATAAGAACGGCTTCGGCGCTTCCATCGTGTCTCAGTAAAAGCATTTCCACCGGATCGCCCAAATAAAAGTGATACACCTCATCTCCACGGAGCTTGTGCATCGCGGAAAAACTTTCCGGCGTTAGCAAATAATAGATTGCCGTCGAGAGGCTTCGCTCATTCGGATAGCCGGCAGGCAACGCGCTCGAAGGCAGGTTGCCGGCTGAGCGATAAACCTCAGCAAAAAACCCGCCTTCCAAAGGTAGCGGCTGGAGTTTCAGCAATCCTTTTATTTGCGAGACGCTCAGCATGGCTCTTTCGTTTCGTGAGGCCCACGGAGCCACGGCTGTCGCGGCAAAATCGGTTCGTGCTCCACGAGGCGCCATTGGTGGCACTGAAGATACGAATCGCAGCCAAGGAAAGCAAGCAGAAGATCATTGCCAAACTGACCTGCCGCTCGACTGGTTGAAACTGGGGTGCGGATCAGTCGGCCGTAGCGGCGATTCTGAAGCTGGAGCCATCAGGAGGCGAATCGACAGCCTCGGATTCCGTGTTCACAGCAAGATGGACTTCCCGATTCGATGCAGAGCTCTGGTTAGAGTCTGTAGACTCGAGTCCCTCCTCAATATCTTGGCGGGACTTCAGGTGAAAAGCGCCACGCAGGGCAATTGGCGTGAGTAGAGTCGTCAAGAGGACGACAGCAACCATCATCGCCACCTCGGTTCTTCCGAAAATACCGGTGCTGGCTCCCATGGCAGTGACGATCAGGCCCACTTCTCCTCGCGACATCATGCCGGCGCCCACGCGAAGGCTGCGCACCCAGTCCATACCCGAGCCGAGCGCCGCCAATCCGCAGCCGAACAGCTTGCCCACGATGGCGACCACAAGTACCAGGAACATCAACATCCAATGGCCTGAAAGCGCCCGATAGTCGCTCGAGAGCCCGATGGAAACGAAAAAGAGGGGAATCAACAGTCCGTGGCCAATCGCATAGAAGCTCCGCTCTATATCGGTTTTGTATTCGGAACCGGCGAATACATACCCAAGCAAGTACGCGCCGGTGATCCCGGCCACGCTGCCGAGCCACTCGGCCGAGACCGCGTACACCAGCACCAATGCCAGCACGCAACTCGGCACCGCCTCGTTGGCGGCCAGCTTGCGCAGTTGCAGAATCAGCGGATCGAGCCAGCGCTTTGCGGCCGTGTAGCCGACAACGAAAAATAGAGTCGCGAAGATGCCGATCATCGACATCTGGATGACAAGAGGATGGCTCGCCGCGGGCGCGAGTCGCTGCTGCAACCAGGCGCTCGACATGGACGCCACGCCAAAGGCTTCGCCCTTGGTTGTAACGGACGCGGCGAGAAATGCCAGTACGAAGAGCCCCATCACGTCGTCAATCACGGCGGCACCGAGGATAACCGTCGCCTCGTTGGACGACATCCGCCCGGCGTCCATCAGTGTTCGCGCTGAAATTGAAACGCTCGTGGCCGTCAAAGCTCCGCCGATGAAAAGGGAAACGGTCCAAGACAAGCCGAGCAAGTGCCCGACTCCCGCGCCCAAGAAAAACGGCCAGATTACGCCGGAGAGAGCCACGATAAATGCGGTGGCGCTGGCCTCCTGCATTCGATCGATATCCGTCTCGACACCGGCCATGAACATCAATACGTAGCCGCCGATCTGCGCAAGCAGCAGGAGCGTATCGGTGGCTTGTCCGCCGCGAAACAGATGCCAGTGCAGAAGATTGAACACGCCCGGACCGAGAACCACGCCCGTGAGCAATTCCCCAAGGATGGGGGGGATGCCGAAGCGGGTACAAATCGACGCCGCGATCTTCAGAGCGGGCAACAAAATCGCCAGCAACAAGGCGAGCTGAAGAACCGGTTGCATCGTTACTGGGCGTCCGCGGTGGCTAATTCCTCGCTATGACGCCTCCGTGTCCAGAATCGGCGAAGGCGGCCAAAGGAAAGCCATGGCGTTCGATAGCCATCACGCTCGATTCCCTCGCGCTTCATGGTTCGAATCGTCGTCGCCTGGCGCCTCGCTAGCTCCGATTGCGCGAGGTTTTGCGCCAGCAGGGAGGCCTGGCGGGTATGGTCCTCAGCCTTGTTCATCACACGCAACCGCATCCACAGTTCACCCGCCTTCAGGTGCGCAATGAAGCTATCCGGCGCTAGCGCGACTGCCTCGCCAAGCTCCTCCATCGCCGCCTGAGCATCCAGATTCACGCACAGAGCCATGCCGAGCAGGACGCGCAATTCGGAGACGTTGGGATGCTGCGCGACGCACTGGCGTAAGTCCGCCACCAGGTCGGCGCACTCATGTTTTTCAAGTAGCCGCGGATCGGCAAACATGCGCCGAAGAACTTGTTGGGTCTTGGCCGGAACGGGAGCTACCGGCGGCAGAGGCTCGGACGCAGTCAATGAATTTGGGATACTTTGATTGATAGCTACGAGCGAAGCGTCATTCATTTTCGTATGTCCTCGAATTGCTAATGTCAGCAATCTTTCTTGGCAATCATCTGCACGACCTAGCGGGCAAGGCGCGTGGCCGAGGCGCGCCTTGCCGCCAGGCGTGTACAGCTAACTCAAATCAAGCGACAGCGTACCCCTTTTCAGCTTGCAACAGAACATCCGGTTCCGGCTTCAGCACAAACTCGGGATATCCGAGTTGGCCCATTTCCGGAAGATCGAGACCGGCGACTTCCGTTGCCACCGAAACCCGTTGCCCAACGAAAAATTCAAGCGCCAGGTTGATGAGGAAGCTAAACGTGAATACGAAGCCGATCAGCGTGGAGATGCCCACGAGCTGCGCCACGAGCTGGCTCGGGTCGCCGTAAAAGAGCCCGGTAACCGACCCGGTGACGCCGTTCCAGCTTCCTCCGTAGTTGCTGGTGCCGTCAGCTAAAAGCCCCACGGAGAGCACGCCCCACAAACCACAGGTACCGTGCACCGAGATTGCGCCGACGGGATCGTCCACCTTCATCACGTTCTCGATGAACGCCACACTGAGACAAACGAGGAAGCCGGCGATTACACCGATGATGCAGGCTCCCACGCTGCTAACGAAACCGCTGGGGGCTGTGATTGCGACCAGGCCCGCCAAGAGGCCGTTGCCGCTCATCGAGGCGTCCACTTTGCCGTTCTTCATCCACATGTAGAGCATGGCTCCGAGTGTCCCGGTGCAACCAGCCAGCATTGTGTCAACCGCTATCGTGCCGATCCGCAGGTTCCCGTTCGCGGAAGCGCCGAGCGTGCTGCCGGGGTTGAATCCGAACCACCCGAACGCGAGGATGAAGCACCCGATCAGCACCGCCGAAATGTCATGGCCGATAATCGGATTGCTCGAACCATCGCGGTTAAACTTGCCGATACGGGGGCCGACGATCAGGGACACGGCCAAAGCGGTCATCCCGCCGACTGCGTGTACGACGCCTGATCCTGCGAAATCGCAGTAGCCCTTGCCCAACTGATTGTTGACACCCAACTGCGAAAGCCAGCCGCCGCCCCAAGCCCAGTTCGCGTACAGCGGGTAGGTGATTGCGCCCATGATTGACGAAGAAACGCAGAAGGCCAGGAACTTCCAGCGCTCCGCGCACGCTCCGGTCACAATCGTTAGGGCGGTGTCCATGAAAACCATCTGGAACAGGAAAATCACCATCACGCCCACGTCGTAAGTGTGGCCAGAAAGGAAAAATCCAGTTCCTCCGAAGAGTCCCCACGTCTTGCCAAAGAGGGAGGTAGTATGCTCAACCGACAGGGACTGGAGACCACCCAAGTTGCCGTTGCCGGCCGCACCTCCCATTTGTATGGCGAAACCTATCAGCCAGTACGAGAACAACCCCGCCGTGTAAACGAAGAAGTTCATCATGTAGGTGTGGTTGGCGTTCTTCACCCGGCACAAGCCCGACTCCACCATGGCGAAGCCAGCCTGCATGAACATGACCAGGAACCCGGTAACAAGTGTCCACACAAAGTTGATGGCGATCTTGTTCTGGCCGACCTGCGTTCCCACATCCGTTACTGTTGGTCCGGCTTTGGAGTCAGCGATGGGCACGTCATTCAGCGTTCCAGTGATCGCGCCTCCTGGGTCACCCTTGGCCAAGTCCGACGTGGATGGCGCCTTGGCCAGCGCCCCCTTTAACTCCGCGTCGGCTGGCGCTGCGGGAGGCGCTGCTGCGGCAGCCGCAGCCGCCGCTGCTGGAGCCTGTGCACGCACTGCCGTGCTCAAGGCGAGACACATCGAGAGAATGCAAAGAATGAAACAACTGCCTCGAATTAGCTTCTTCATGTGCGCTCCGTAGAAAGATTTTGGCCGCCGCTAATAAGCCGGCGCCTTCAGCTTTTCCAAACTGCGTTCTTGTTGAAGGCCGCCGGCAAAACCACGATCATTCCGAACAAACTGACTCCAATGCCGACCAACGCGAGCACCAAGCGTCCGCCAACACTGGGAGTAAGGTGCATGCCAAAAAGCGTAATCACCCAACCCAAGCCGGCAACGAATGCCCCGATCAACTTCATCGCCGTGGGCCCGGGCTTCATAGCCGTCTTACCCTCAAGGGACTTGATCTTCAGCATCCCGAAAAGGCTGGCAAGCAGCCCGACTGCACCAATCAACAGCAGCAGCACCCCCTTGCCGCCGCCGACAAAAATGCCGGCGCACAGCACGGTTGATGCCACCAAAAACAGAGTGTAATAACTGCCTTGCGACCTCGTTGCTGCCATAAGCAATTACCTCCTTGACCTCGAAAGGTCATCCCTCGAATAAATTTCCGAGATCCATCAACAATTCGAAACAGCGCGGTCGTCAGGCTGCAAAGCGAAACGCAGCAGCCGCCGGACAAAATTCGCAACTTCGAACAACTGCTTCACTCTTTTTGGACTCCTTGTGCAGCCACAGTCGCTGCCGGAAGAGCAAGGAAGATCAAGAACTGAATCGCGACGATGGCCTCAAGCACGATCGGCCCACCCATCTGCATCCGTATCACCAAGAGCAGGGCGATCATCGAAAACCATTGCCATCGGGAACGGCGCAACCTCTCGATGCGCCCCGGAAGGTGAAGTAAATTGCCGAATGAAAGCTTGCCGGTCGCCGCCGGCACCGAAGCGCGAATGCAGGCGACTGCGAAAAACCCAGCCAGAATCATCTCAACCAGAATCGTGCGTTCGCTCATTGGAAACATCTCCCTTGCGGCTCCTTCGACCGCATGAAATTCCGGAACAGACCGAGCGGGACTGGCGGGAGACTAAACGGAAGCGCTTCTTCCGCGCCGCGGATCGACTTCTCTGCCACGGTGCGGAATAGATGCGCACCCCTCCGGCCAAAAGGGCGCCCTCAGTGGAGGAATCAGGGATTCCATCCACCGTGCGTAACTCGATTCACTTATTTTTGACTGGACACGGCGTCGTGTCCGAACACCCGATCAACGCCTAAGCTTAGGAGGAGCTTCTTCACCTCGCCGTCGATGTGAAGAGGCTGCGGTTCGTCGTCCGCGGGTGCATATTGCGAGCTTTCGAGGGGAGAGTCAAATTCAAACTTTGAATGACAGCGATTCAGATTCCGTTCACCGATGCGCGATGCGTGGCGGGATCTCTAATGTCGGGCGAAGTACAGGAGCAAACCAAAAAGTGCGATCGGAATGAGTGCCATCGCGGCGTAGAAGAGGATCTTTCGCGATCGCGCGGTACTTGCTTTCTTCCAATCACGAAGCTCAGGGCGGTCCGTAACTCCCACTTGATCGAGGCGCTGAAGGTCTCGCGCAAGCTCTTGCGCATTCGCGTACCGATTTCTGTGCTCGCGTTCAAGAGCGCGGTAAACGACTTCTTGCAACTGGGGCGAGATCGAAGGATCAATCTCGCGCGGCGGGACGGGATGCTGGGCGAGCCGCTCAAAAGGATCGGCGCCAGGGAAAGGCGTCTTGCCGATCAACAACTCGTACAAGATCACGCCAAGGGAGTAGATGTCGCTGCGCGCGTCTCCTCGCTGGCCTTTCAGTTCCTCGGGGGAAATGTACGGTGACGATCCGACGAGCTGCGCGATGCTCGTAAACGTAAGGCGAGGCGCTCCTTCCTTCGCTGCAACGCCAAAGTCCGTCAGCTTAATTTCTCCGTCGGTTCCCACGAGAATGTTTTCCGGCCTGAGATTGCGATGCACGACTCCATGATTATGAATGTAGGCAAGAACATCGCAAATCTTCAGGACGATTTGCATCGCGCGTTCGGGAGGCAGCTTTTTTTCCTCCACAAGAATCTGGCGCAGCGACTTGCCTTCAAACCATTCCGTGACCAGATATGGCTGGCTGTGGTGTTCGTCAGAGAAAACTTTTAGGAGTCCGGGGTGGCTCAGTGTTCTGCCGATCTCTTCTTCCCGATGAAAGCGGTCGGCAAAAGCCGGATCGGCTTCCATTTCAGGATGCGGAACCTTGATGGCTACTTGTCGATTGGTATCGAGGTCGGTGGCTTGAAACGTGGTTGCCGTGCGGCCGCGTTCAACAACCGCGCCAAGGCGGTAGTGGTCGAGTTGGTCGCCCGAATGAATTGGAGCCTTCACTCCTAAGCCCATTAGCGTAAAGGCAATCGGAATCTATAGCATATGCAACTTTTCGATAGTAGGGATTTGTGTTTCCGCCGCAGGCGCGACGAGACAGGCCCTCGTAGTGGCGCAGTTTTCAGTATTCAATTGTCAAAGAGCGATAGGATTATTGAAAACAAGTAGTCACAATCGCTAAGGGATCTGACTACTAAAGAGCGGTTGTCAGTTGGCTGAAGGATAGCCTAAGGGATAACCGCCGAAGCCTCCGCTGAAAAGCCGCTTTCAGTGCCGCCACTCGATGCCACCGCGGTCGTCACGTAAAAATAAGTCTGGCCAGACTGGACAGTCGTATCCGTGTAACTCGTTGTCGTCACCGGCGTCGAGTTCAGTTTTGCATACGGCCCGCCCGAAACGCGGCTCGAATACACGTTGTAACCGAGCACCGAGGATGTGCTGGCCGTCCATCTGAGGTCAACCAAGTGCGTCTGCGCAACGCCGGTGCCGGTTAGCGCGATCGTCATCGGGGAGTTTGTGGCGTTGCTCTTCACAGTGACGCTGCCCGAGACGCTGCCTGCGGCCGCAGGCGCGAAAGTGACGCTCAAAGGCGCCGCTTGTCCCGGAGACAAAATGAGCCCCGCAATTCCGCCGCCCGCATTAAAACCGGCGCCTGAAACGAGCACACCCGAGATGGTCACGTTGGAAGTGCCGCTATTGGTGACCATTACATTTTGAACATTGTCGCTGGACACGTTGACGCTGCCAAAGCTCACCTGCATGGGATTGGCGGCGAGAAGGAAAGTTCCCGTGTTCACCGTTAGTGTGCCGGAACTGCTGGTCACGCTGCCGGCAGAGTTGCTTAGCACCACCGTGAACTGGGATCCGTTATCGGAAGCTGTTGCCGGGGGAGTTTGATACGTAGAGGACGTGGCTCCGCTGATTGCAACTCCATTCTTCTGCCACTGATAGCTCAGCGGAGCTGTTCCGGTTCCTGCCACGGAGAAAGTGGCCGCCTGCCCGGCAGTAACCGTCTGGCTTGAGGGCTGTGTGGTGATCGAAGGCGCCACTGAGACCGCCGATACCTTGACGTTGCAAATGGTCTGGCTTCCCAGGGCAGTGACTGTCGCAAGGTTGCTCACCGATGAAACCCCCGCTTGCTCGGTGCGGAATGCCAAGTTCGTCCCAACAGCCACCGCCGCACCGTTCACCACTACCGACGCGTTGTAGGTGTGCGCCGTTAGGTTCACATCCAGAATGAAATGATAGCTCGTGCCAGCCGAGTACCGGATCGCTGCCGCCGCCGTGTAGGCGGCGCCATTTCTGGCATCGATCATCCCCGTGGAATTGAACCGGACAATTGCCGCCAGACTCGTGTAGGCGCTCGCTGGCCCGGAGGAAAGGCCTATGACTCCATCGATGCCGGTAGATGCAGGCGTGGCATCAAATTCCAATCGAAACATTCCAGTTTCCACCTGCGGCAGAGCCGAGTTCGTCCACGTCCCTGACGACACTACACAGGCAGGAGAAGTCACCATTAACGTAGCGGAGTTGCTGGTCACGCTGCCAGCACTGTTGCTCACCACCACGGTAAACAGAGAGCCGTTATCGGAAGTAGTCGTGGCCGGAGTCTGGTAGGCGGACCCCGTGGCGCCGCTAATCCCAGCGCCGTTCTTCCGCCACTGATAGCTCATCGGCGCTGTTCCGGTCGCCGCCACAGAAAATGTGGCCGTCTGCCCAGGAGTGACTGTCTGGCCCAGGGGCTGCGCGGTAATCGAAGGCGCTACCGCCGGAGACTTGACGGTCAGGGTCGCTCCGCTGCTCGTTGCGCTGCCCGCACTGTTGCTCATCACCACAGTAAACAGAGAGCCGTTATCGGAAGCTGTTGCCGGGGGAGTTTGATACGTAGAGGACGTGGCTCCGCTGATTGCAATTCCATTCTTCTGCCACTGATAGCTCATCGGCGCTGTTCCCGTTCCCGCCGCAGAGAACGTGGCCGCCTGCCCGGCAGTGACCGTCTGGCTTAGGGGCTGCGTGGTGATCGAAGGTGCCACCGACACCGCTGATAACTTGACATTGCAAATGGTCTGGCTTCCCAGCGTGGCCACTGCCGCAAGGTTGTTCACCGATGAAACCCCCGCTTGCTCGGTGCGGAATGCCAAGTTCGTCCCAATAGCCACCGGCGCACCGTTCACCACTACCGACGCGTTGTAGGTGTGCGCCGTTAGGTTCACATCCAGAATGAAATGA
>DATDMO010000134.1:0-2849 GCA_036518755.1 Candidatus Acidiferrales bacterium
GAGTCGAGCCATATTTTTTTCAGTCCGGGCCAAACATTCGTGTTGTAATCACTCGCACGCTTCCAAAGCCAATATGCTAAAACCATAAAGCCCCCCGCGACCACGATATACGTTACACTTGGATCGAAAATAACGGGGAAGGAAATAACGGCAAGAATAATCGCTCCCGCGTAAGACTTTTTCGCCGGAGGCGCCGCTTTTTGTGCTGATCCGGTTTGCTGTATCCCACTCGTCGTTGTGACTCCACCGCCGCCAAAGGCGCCACCGCCGCCAAAACCGCCGCCACCACCCACCGTGTTTGATGTGGTACGAATTTGCTGCGTACCGCTTTCATAAATCTGTTCTAGTCTTTGTGTATTCTCAGAGTTGCATTTCGGACATTGCATTGTGCCTCCTTAAAATGACGGGTGATTGACAGAATGTGCTGCCAGTTGTTCAGCGAGCATCGCCGAAGGAACTACTTCAGGGATGGATCGTAGTTGTTGAGCTCGTGTGATCAGAAAAAGAAACCGAAGAGTCGAGAACTGGCACAGGCAAGAGGCTATCGGAGATCGAGTGAATGTCAGTTGACCGCTTGTCACAGCCACCTTCACACTCTCAATAGGTGCGCAGCCTTATATCACTCGCATCGGCTGGAGTCGGCGGGGAATTCTAGGAAGACAACTAGTGATTGGCAATAGGGCCATTCGGCCTTACTCGTTCGAGTAACCGGCACGGTGCTAGCCCCTTTTTGAGCCCAAAGCGGCTTTCAAGAGTGACGATGTCTTGGGCTCGTAAAACAGCGCCCGGAAGGTTCGACTCACAAGTTCAGTATGGCGTTGCTGGTCGGCGCGAAACCTCGCGACAGCGTTCGTGCGGTCTCCACTGTCATAGCCCATCCGGATCGCGCAGCGCGCCAGTTCTTCAGCTTCCTGCGGCAAGGCGTGCGTTTGCAGATCATGGACCATCTGCAGCTTGTGCTCGACGTCGCGAAGGAATAGATAGGCGGCGGTGAGCGCATCCCGCTCTTTCATCGAGAGTAATTTCCTCGCGGCAAACCGCTTCAGCGAACCGAGCGTGCTGCGGTCCAACAACACCGGAAGTGTCTTTCCGCCCACCACCTGAATCGTCTGGACGAGAAACTCGATCTCCCTGATCCCGCCGATCCCTAGCTTCACGTTTCGAAACTCATGGCCGCGATCGGCCATCTTCGCATCGATCATTTCCTTGACCGCCCGCACATCCTGCACAATCGCCATGGCGCCAGCGAGATCCTTTTTCGAAGGGCCGGCCCCTAACACAAACGGCTTCACCATCTTCAAAAAGGATTGCCCGACGTCCTTCGAACCGGCCACCGGCCAGGCTTTGAGCAACGCCAATCGCTCCCAGACCTGACCGCGCGTAACGTAATAGTTCCGGTAATCCTCCAGAGACCGGGCCAACTGCCCGACCGTCCCTTCCGCCCGCAGCCGCAAGTCCACGCGGAACACGTAGCCTTCTTTGGTCGGTTCGACCAAGGCCTTTGTCAGCTCGCGCGAGAGGATTTCAAAATATTCCTCATTCGAAATGCCGACGGCGGCCGGTTTGCCATTCGATTTCCTTCGCGGCGCCTTCGTTTCGCCTTCATGCGATGCGTAGACGTAGATCAGATCCACGTCGGAGCTGTAGTTCAACTCGTGTCCGCCGAGTTTCCCCATCCCTATCACGGCAAAACCGGTCTCCACCCACTTCCCCTGCCGATTCCTGTGCATGGGAACACCGTATTGCCGGCGGAGATCCGCATCGACAATCTCGTAGGCGGCATGAATCAGGATCGTCGCCAGATCTGATAGCGAAGCCGTCGTTTCCGGCACGTCGGCCAACCGCAAGAGGTCGCGCACCCCGATGCGCAGCATTTCACGCCGACGAAAGCGGCGCAGTACCTCTAACTTCAGCTCTTTGACCGTCAACCGACTCAGCTGCTTGCGCAGCGATTGTTCGACACCGGCGGACGTCGGCGGTTTTGAAAGCACATCTTGTTCAGCCAACCAGGAGACCAGCATGGGATCGCGAATGATCGTGAACGCCAGCGAATCGCTGTTGCCAAAAATGGTGCAGAGTAATTCCAGCATGCGCGGCGAACTGCGCAGATAGTCAAGGAACGACGATCGCGTGACGTTCGAGAGCATCCGCTCCCAGTGGTTCAATGCCTGGTCGGGGTCGGCCGTGCGCGCGATGGAATCCAGAAGAATCGGCAGGAGGTCGGCGAGTACACGGCGCTCGGGCGGATCACCCGCCATGGCCTGCAGATTCCGGTCCGCCTGCTCGATATCCGTGAGCCCGTAGGCGGACAAGATAGTCCGCACCTGTTCGGGGCTGCGCTCCGGTGCCAGCAGAACCGATCTTAGTTCCGGTTTCGTGGATGGCGGCGTGAAATGCACCGGACCCTGCTTGGAAGGTATGGGCCTCTTGGCAGGCCGATGAATGACGTTTTTAGTGCCCAAGAGGTCCCCCACAGGGAGCGACGGCCTTTTTTTCAACACCTTGCCAGTTATGGCGCGGCATTATACTGGCGGCGTCGCTTGCACACAACGAACAGTCCTGAGATATACTGGCGGCCCAATGGATTCCCCCGATCGGGAACAAATTCTCCAGACCGTGACACCCCTCTGCCAGGATGTCCCGCCCGATATCCTGCAGGACTTCATCATCCGGATGGACCAGGAATACTTCCGACGGATCGCGCCGGACAGGATTGCGCAGCACATTCACTTAGCCGCCCGGCTGACGCCCGACCGGCTCTGTGAGCTATCCGTCACCGAACTGCCGACCGAGCGCTTCGAGCTGACGATCGTCGCCTACGATTACTTTGCGCTGTTCGCCACGATCTG
>DATDMO010000135.1:0-2356 GCA_036518755.1 Candidatus Acidiferrales bacterium
AGTTCGCGGACAACTTCTACAACCGCGGCGTCTACAATACGGCGCTCGTGGCAGAAGCAATCCGCAACGCGCAAAAGCTTTCGGGCAAAAAGGTCGTGACCGGCGAAGATGTGCGTCGCGGCCTCGAGACTTTGCACATCACGGATGCGCGCTGGAAAGAACTCGGGTTTGCGGGATTTGCGGCGCCGATTACCGGGGTCAGCTGCACCGATCACAACGGCCACCAGCCCGCTTATATGCAGCAGTGGGATGGCACGAAATGGGTAAAAATCTCCGACTGGATTCAGCCCATGAAGGAAAAAGTACGGCCACTGCTTGAGGAAGCGGCAAAGGAATACGTCGAGAAAAACACTGGCTGGCCGAAGCGTACGGAAAGCTGCGATAAATCGTCATGATCGCGCCGCTCCGCTCCCTCTCCCATACGGGAGAGGGAGCGCGCGGTATCGCCTCATCAGGCGCATTTGCGAGTGATACCCGTAAATACGCTACCTGCTCCTGCTGTTGGAGAGGATCGACGGAGCCAGATGCAGCCAATGAATACAGCCGCACCAGCTTCACGCCCTGTCGCACAGGACGAACGAATTCTCTCAGTTAATAATATTGAGGTCATCTACGATCACGTGATCCTGGTCCTAAAGGGGGTGTCGCTGGAGGTTCACAAAGGTGGGATCGTTGCGCTCCTCGGCGCGAACGGTGCAGGCAAAACAACGACGCTCAAGGCAATTTCGAATTTGTTGCATGCGGAACGCGGCGACGTCACCAAGGGCTCGATCGTCTTCGAAGGCGTGGAGGTGCAAGACCTCTCGCCCAATGAACTGGTGCGCAGGGGTTGCATCCAGGTGATGGAAGGCCGTCATTGTTTCGGCCACCTGACGATAGAGGAGAACCTGCTGACGGGCGCCTTTACGCGGCGTGACGGCAAGCCTGCGATAAAGCGCGACCTTGAGCTGGTTTATTCGTATTTTCGCAGGCTTAGCGAACGAAAGAATTCGCTTGCGGGCTATACCTCAGGCGGCGAACAGCAGATGTGCGCGATCGGCAGGGCGCTTATGTCGCGACCCAAGATGATCTTGCTCGACGAGCCATCGATGGGTCTTGCACCACAGATCGTCGAGGAAATATTCGGCATTGTGAAGAATCTGAACGAAAACGAAGGCGTTTCGTTCCTGCTGGCGGAACAGAATACTCACATGGCGCTGCGCTTCGCGCGCTACGGCTACATCCTTGAAAATGGCCGTGTCGTAATGGATGGCGAAGCGAAGGCGCTTGCCGAAAACGAAGACGTGAAGGAATTCTACCTTGGAATCTCCGAGGGCCGGCGTAAGTCGTTCCGCGAAGGCAAGCATTATCGCCGACGCAAGAGGTGGCTGGCTTAGGCCATGCCAGGACACTACGACTCCCTTGAGACCCGCGACCCGGCAGCGCGCGAAAGCGAACAAGTCGCGCGCCTGAGCGAAACCATTGAGCACGCAAAGACGGCGCCCGGTTGGGCAAAGCATTTGCGCGGAGTCGATTCCAGGAGCATTACCTCGCGTGCTGCCTTGGCGAGGCTGCCGATTCTGCGCAAGGCGGAATTCTCAGAATTGCAAAACGAATTCCCACCGTTCGGGGGGTTCAATGTCACGCCCGTCACAGGCGCGAAGCGGCTTTTGATGTCACCAGGTCCGATCTTCGAGCCCGAGGGCAAAGGTTCCGACTGGTGGGGCGCCGCCCGCGCACTTTACGCCGCCGGCTTTCGCGCGGGCGACGTGGTCCATAATTCGTTCTCTTATCATCTGACTCCGGGAGGCTTCATCGTCGATTCCGGCGCGCAGGCGCTCGGCTGCGCGGTCATTCCTGGTGGTGTCGGCAATACCGAGCAGCAGCTCGAAGCGATCACCCGCTACCGGCCTTCCGGGTATGGCGGCACGCCCGACTTTCTCAAGATCCTGCTCGACACCGCGGAAAAAACCGGAAAAGACGCTTCCTCGCTCAAGCGCGGCCTTGTGTCCGGTGCTGCGCTGCCGGCTTCGCTCCGCGAGGAACTCGACCGGCGGGGAGTCGCCGTATTGCAGTGCTACGCAACGGCCGAACTGGGTGTGATCGCCTATGAGAGCGAGACGCGCGAAGGCATGATTGTGAATGAGACCTTGATTGTCGAGATCGTGCGGCCAGGCACCGGAGATCCGGTTCCCGCGGGAGAAGTGGGGGAAATTGTCGTCACATCCTTCAATCGCGACTATCCGATGATCCGCCTTGCCACGGGCGATCTGTCTGCCTTGATGCCCGGTATTTCGCCTTGCGGCCGCACCAATGCGCGCATCAAGGGCTGGATGGGGCGAGCCGATCAGACGGCAAAAGTAAAGGGCATGTTCGT
>DATDMO010000136.1:0-4297 GCA_036518755.1 Candidatus Acidiferrales bacterium
TGGTACAGCGATAGGAGTCGGATCCATAACGCGTAATGAGGATCGAAGAAGCTCTCGGTTCCTGGAACCAGGGGACGCGCGAGAAATAGTTTTGATCCCGCTACGATTGCCCACGCCGCATCCGGGAAAAGTGATGCAACAGCTTGGCTCGAAACCAAGAGGGCGCTGTTGCACGAGAGGCCGATGCAGGTCAGGATCACGGCGATATCGCACAGGTGCAGAAAGTTCGATGCGCCCCATGTCTGCCAGTACACCGGAATCCAGATCGCGAGCCACAAGAGGGCAGCCCAGCGGAGCCAGACGGGGAATTTCATTTCGGGCGTCGGAGGAAAGGGCATTCGCGGCTCGGTGTTTGGCGAATGGTACCAAACGACGGGAGCGAATCCCATTCGGTAGCGTTTTGTTCGCAGCGGTGGGAGAATTCGTCGAAGTGATGCATGAGAGTCCAGCGTTAGCGGCCTGCGGCGGAGTATGCGCGGCGGGCGGAACATTTGCGTGGGCCGCGATTGCTCCGTCCTCCGAACTGTTCGGGGCCACAATTCGGAAGACGGGAAATGATTCCACCATCGCGCTCACATTTGATGATGGCCCGAATCCGGCCGTCACTCCGGGTCTATTGAACTTGCTGGAACGTCACGAAGTGAAAGCCACATTCTTCCTGATCGGGGAATGGGTAAGAGCAGCGCCATCGCTTACGGCTGAGATTGCATCTTGCGGGCACACGGTTGGCAACCATACGAATAGCCACAGGGCGCTAACGTTTCTTTCACCGACAAGAATTGCAGACGAGTTGAAGCGTTGCGACGATGCAATCGAGGCGGCGACAGGTCACAAGCCGCGGTGGGTGCGCCCGCCATTTGGCTTCCGCAGCCCGCTGCTTGGCGGGATCGTGCGAAAGCGTGGCGATCGAGGCGTAGTGATGTGGTCGCGGTGGGCAAGAGACTGGAAGCCACAGCCTGTCGAGCGCGTAACCCGGCGGTTGCGCGACGTACGCGGAGGCGATATTGTCCTTCTGCATGACGGCGATCATCGAGTGGCGAATGGCGATCGCAGCCACACGGTCGCCGCACTGGAGTATTGGCTCCCGCGGTGGAGGGATGCTGGATCTAGATTTGTGGCTTTGGACGGCATGCAGTAAGAGCTTGAGTACGCCAGGCCGAATCGGCAGAATTGAGAGTGCGGGGGCAAATGGACGAGAAGCGCTTTTATGACGAGAAAGAAGAAACTAAGCAGATACCAATGGTGTGCCCGCACTGCCGGCAAGAGGGCACGTTTCCCGTGCGCTGGATGGTGCGGACGAAGAAAGCCCAGGCTCCTGGCGGCGCCAACGAGGAAGATAGAAAGCAGTTTGCGAAAGCGCGCTCGTACATGGTGCGAATCGACAATATGGTTGCTTGCCGCAACATTCGGTGTCGCAAGCGGTTTGATTTGAGCGGACAGACTGTTTTCTTGATATAGCGCGCGACGGAAATTCCAACGGCCTCACGGAAACGCGTGGCCGGGAAGCCAAAACCCTAAACTTTTTCGGACTCCACGCCGGTCATGGCCTCTACGGGCTGTCCATCCAGGATTTCCCGAATCTTGGCCGCCAGGGTCTTCAGGTTGAATGGTTTTTGCAGGAATGCCACCCCGCCCTCGAGGACGCCGTGACGGAAGACGGTATCGTCCGTGTACCCGGAGACGAACAGCACTTTGAGGCCAGGCCGCGAGGCTCCCAGCTGCGTTGCCAGATCGGGACCACTTAGATGAGGCATCACCACGTCGGTAATCAGTATGTGAATTGGGTCTGGGTGCCCTTCGGCGATCTTTAGGGCCCGCACTCCATCGGGGGCTTCGAGTACCGTGTAGCCGGTTGCACCCAGGTACTGCCGCACGAGTTCGCGTACACCCTGCTCGTCTTCGACAAAGAGGATAGTTTCCGATCCCCGCGCCCGGCCGGGAGCGACCGCTTCGCTCGTGGGTTTGTCGAGTTCGGCGATTACTTGCGGCAAGTAAATTTTGAAGGTGGTGCCGCAATCGATTTCGCTGTAGACGTAGATGTAACCGCCACTTTGCTTCACAACCCCGTAGACCGTTGCAAGACCAAGTCCGGTGCCCTTTCCGGGGCCCTTGGTTGTAAAAAACGGCTCGAAGATGCGGGATTGAGTCTCTTCGCTCATACCGCAGCCGGTATCAGAGACGCTGAGCATCACGTAATGGCCGGGTTCGACGCTGGCATGAGTTGCGGCATAGCCGCGATCGAGTTCGACATTCGATGTTTCGATCGTCAGCCGACCACCCGTGGGCATCGCATCCCGCGCATTGACCACGAGGTTCAGCAGGACCTGCTCAATTTGACCGGGATCGGCTTTGACGCGCGAGAGATTGGCGGCGGGCACAAAGACCATGTCAATGTTCTCTCCGATTACCCGTGAGAACATGCGAATCATTCCGTTGACCACCTCATTCATATCCAGGACGCGAGGCTGGAGGACTTGTTTGCGGCTGAAGGCGAGCAATTGCCGGGTGAGGGATGCAGCGCGATCGGCCGCTCGTTCGATTTGCTGTGCGCCGGGCCGTAGCGGCGAGGAATCGGGCAGGCGGTCGAGGAGCAGCTGAGAATGACCTTTCACAACCATAAGCAAGTTGTTGAAGTCATGGGCAACGCCTCCCGCGAGTTCACCGATGGCTTGCATCTTCTGGGACTGGCGTAGCTGATCGGTGAGGCGCTCGCGTTCGGTGATGTCCAGCGCAACTCCAATAACGCCTTGAATAACTCCGCCTGCATCGCGCAGGGGTTGGAGGTGCGATTCGAAGCGTCGGTCTTTCCAGGCGATCTCGCAGGCAACGGACTCCCCGGCTAGGGCCGCACGATGGGCCGCGATGGGAGGGGAGTCGGGATCGCTGGTATGGAAAAATTCGAGTAGCGGCAGGCCGACGGGCTCGCGCTGCTTGAACCCCAGCGGAACCAACCCAGCACCGGTGGCGGAAGTAACCGCAAGGTCAGCATTTACCGTCCAGAGGGCAGCCGGGACTTTTTCGACCATCACGGCCAAGCGAGTTCGCTCCTCCCGCCTGGCATTTTGAACGGTCTCCAAGTCCTCAAGCATGCTATTGATCGTACCTTCCAGATGAGCGAGTTCGTCCTGGCCTGAGACACGCAGTCGGGCGCCAAGATCGCCGCTTGCGCCGATCCTGGTGATGTTTTCGCTGAGCCCCGCGACGCGGGATATTACAAAGCGCTCAAGCAGATAAAGCGTAACGGCGCCGAACGCAAAGCCGGCAGCCAATAGCAGCAGTAGAACCTGTAGCAGACTGGTTTGGCCCTGTTGATAGATGTTCCGGGGAAGCAGAATGCGAAGGATAGCCGCCGGGTTGCCGTAAATATCATGCAGCACCTGGTACGCGCCGAGCGACTCGGGGGACTCGGGATGGATGAAGACAGGGTTCTGTGGGGAAATCGCCGAGGCGGCACGGCGAAAATCGGGGCGCATGGACTGAATGTCAAACCGCTCAACGTCCACGGGCATGTAGGTCATCTGACCCAGCCGTACAATTTCGTCCGCATCAAGAAAGCGCCCAAGAACCAAAGTGCCGGCTCGAGAGCCCTGTGACTCGCTTGGCGCAATAGCGCTCGATCCGATCAGCACAGGTCCCGAAGAGAGCAAGGCAATTCCGCCGGCATCGCGGTTGGCGCCCCTTGGCGCCATGACGAGTGGCGACCACGGTCCCAAATAGGCAACAAGATCGGCGGGCACGGAGCCTGGCTCCATTGCAGCCAGTTGGAAGCCTTTCGAGAAAACCTCTTGGCCCTGGGCGTCCAACACCACGACGAAATTCACGCGAAGCTGCTCGAAAGCCTCAGGCGTAAACTGGGCGGCAATTCGCTTGGGGTCCTTTTGGCGCATCCATTCGGACATCTGGTCCAGAGACGCCACTTGCGCCGTCGAGTGCTGAAGGTTGTCAATCTCGTTCGTAAGCGCGCTGGAGGCGCGAGAGAGATTGTCCGCGGCAAAATCGCTTTCCACATGGGAAAAGCCGCTCATCAGCACCATGCGCGATACGGAGTAGAGCGCGACCACCAGCACAATGAGAGCTGGAATAATGATCGCCAGAGTTTTCGCGCGCAAAGATGTTTGCCATCGAAAGTGCATTGAAGGCGCCGCCGGTCCTGTAGGATGACCTACGCCAAGTATAACGGGCCTGACGCGGGCCTCTGCGGCATTGGTGCACGCCAGTGCCTAGTCGTGTACTGCGGGATGAGCCTTCGGGCATCCTCCCAATCCGGCGCCGCATCTTTGGCCCTACGGAGGCAAGA
>DATDMO010000137.1:0-4298 GCA_036518755.1 Candidatus Acidiferrales bacterium
GAGGTTGCCGAGACCGTTGGCCAAGTCGGCGTTGTAGCGGGTGATCAGGGCTTCGCGGGAGAAGTTGCCGTCCTGGCCGAAGACGGTTTCGCGGAGGAGGTAATAGCGCAGGGCGTCGTTGCCGACTTTTGCGCCGGTGAGTTCGTCGAAGGCTCTTACGATTGGCTCAGGATAGGCGACGTTGCCCTTGGACTTGCTCATCTTCTCTTGTTCGAAGAGGAGCCAGCCGTGAGCAAAAATCTGCTTGGGCAGCGGCAGTTCCGCGGCCATCAGGAATGCGGGCCAGTAAACGGCATGGAAGCGAATAATTTCCTTGCCGATCATGTGAAGGACGTGAGCATCGCTCGCGGTCCAGTATTTCCTGAACTGCGGATTCGCCTCGCCGTCCTCGCCTTCGCCGTAGCCAATGGCGGTCATATAGCTGGTGAGCGCGTCGTACCAGACGTAGAAAACGTGCTCCGGATCTTCCGGCCAGGGAATACCCCATTTGATCGACTTGCGGCTGATGGAGATATCTCTGAGGTCGCCTTCGACGAAGCTGCGCACCTCGTTCATGCGGAAATCGGGCTGAACGAACTGGGGATTCTGGCGATAGAGATCGAGCAATCTCTCCTTGTAGGCCGAGAGCCGGAAGAAATAGTTTTCTTCGGAGATCAGCTCCGCCGGCCGGCCGCAGGTGGGGCAATTCACCGGGTCCGGCGTATCGCTCACGTAGGCGTTGTCGTAAATGCAGTAGCGGCCTTCGTATTTTCTTTTGAAGATGGAGCGCTTATCCGGCGGCAGATGCTTGTCGCGCGCGATCGTTCGCCGGACGAGGGTCTGGACGGCGCGCTCATGTTCAGGGGACGTGGTGCGAACGAAGCCTTCGCCCGCATTGCCGATCCGGTTCGTGATGCCGAGCAGCTTCCACAATTCGCGGAAGATTTTCTCGTTTTCATCGACGAGCCGTTGAGGCGTGATCCCTTTGGCCTCCGCGGCGCGCTCGATATTGACACCGTGCTCATCCGTGCCGGTGACGAACGCGACGTCGTAGCCGCACATGCGCTTGTAGCGGGCGATCACGTCGCAAACGATGGTGGTGTACGCCGAGCCGACATGGGGCCGCGAGTTCGCATAGTAGATAGGGGTGGTGAGGTAGAACTTCGGCTTGTCCGGCATGAACTGTCTATTTTATCTCGCTTTGTTTGGTGAAACGGAACGCGGAGCAGCGGAAAAACGATAGTAGTCTGGCGTCTTGCGGGTGTCAAATCAGGCCAGGTTCTCGTGATGGTCAGTTTTGGGTTGGCGTTAATCGGGAGTTGAAGGACGAACCACCGAGAATGAATCACGCGGCTCGCTTTGCAGCTGTTGCCCTGACATTCTTCGCTTAAGAAGATCCGAAAACCAAGGAGGAAACATTTCCCCAGAAGCCCGAAGTCAGACAAACTGAGGTGCTAATTGGCACTGCTGTTCCGGATCCAATATTGAGTCGAATCGCACAAGTCTCGTCGAGCTCGCTGCAATTTGCCGTGCCGGGCAGATACGAATGGCGCATGGCTTGCAATGAAAGAATCGCTTGGAAGAGCGGGGCGGCCCCTAGCGTATGTCCGGTGACTCCCTTGCTGGCCCACGATAAGGGCTGCCTGGTTGCCTCCCCATAGACTTCGTAAAGACACCGGCTCTCAATAGCATCGTTGCGCCGTGTGCCGGTGCCGTGCAGATGGATTAGATCGACATCCTCAAGGTGACGGGCGGCCTGATGAAGCGAAGCGTGCAAGACACGCTGCAAACCCTTGCCGCTCTCGTCAAGACGGGTGCGCGAGTCGACCTCATGACCAATCGCGACACCCTCGAGCGCGCCGTAGGAGGAAACAGCCCGATGGAACGCGGAAGCTTCTGATTCCAGCACCAGAAACGCGGCCCCTTCCCCTAAGAGGGTTCCATCACGATCCGGCGCAAATGGTCGAAGCAGCCCGGGACCAACTCCACGGGCAAGAACTCCAGTTACAGCCATTTGTTCCAAGAGGCCATCAACCAGAGGAGCGTCCACACCCCCGACCAAAACAATATCAAGCGCTCCGGAACGGAGCATTTGTAAGCCCGAATGTGCCGCGACAGCCCCGGAGGTGCAAGTGGCCGACACCATGATAGAGCAGCCCTCCACTTTCAGGTTCGAGGCCACAATTCCAGCTATCGAGGAAAACGCCGTATAAACCGAATCGGTTGGACGCCTTGGCTTGCCGGCGCCACAAGCTGCGTTGAGGGCAGCCGGACCTCGCGAGCTTCCCACCACCACCCCAATACGCAAGGGATCGGTATCGCCGAGAGGGAGCTTTGCATCGGTCCATGCTTCGCTAGCCGCAGCCATCGCCAGGCAGGCCGTTCGATCCGCATGGCGCAGTGACCGCGTTGCTTCCGCGGTCAAGACAGGATCGGGCGCCGCATACACAGAAATTGCAGACCCAGAGGAAAGCCGCCTCATTTGCGAACTGTCGCACTTGGAGCGCGCGTTCTGCCAGAGATCGGCGACATTAATGCCTCCGGCTCCAAACGTCCCCAACCCCGTAATCACCACTCGACCGTGAGAGTTGCGGTTGCTCATGGCCAGCGTTGTCGTGGGGCAATTTTTTCGGGAAATAGAGTTTCAAGGACCGTCCAGTGGATTGCTTCTGGGTCTTGCTGTGCTGCGGCCCAAAGTTCCTGGCCTAGCGATTGGGTGGCAAGTCGCACGTCCGCGGTTCGAACCAGGTCGTCTGATACCGGTGAGCCGAAGTTGATCTCAAAACGGCAGAACCCTTTTTGCCTAACCCAAACCGGAACGAGGATTGCCTGGGAGGCAGATGCCAGACGAGCCGCGCCGTCCCGAAGATAAATGCGCTGGCCGTTGATCTGATAGGAGCCACTTGAGGGTTTCGTGCTTTCGTCCAAAGCCATAACAACGACATGGCCAGGTGTCAGAAAGCGAATCACGTCTCGCATCGATTTTCTGTCCGCGAACATATGGGGAACTTGCTCCAGCCCGTAGAGCTTGTCGCCCGCATCACGAATTGCCTGGGCGTGCGTGTAGAGTGGGGCCCGTACTCTCACGAATATTGCGGCAGGAATTCCGCAGGAGCGCAGCCAGTACCGAATCAAGATATAGCCCGAGGTATGCAAAAAGCCGAGGACCACTGGGCGTTTCCCCCAGTCGAATAAATGCTGGGGTGGTATGCCTCTGACCTGGACTCGTTCCCGCCAACGGCGCGACTGCAGTCGGTCGTAGAACAAGGTCGCGCAGAGAGCGCCCTGCCAATAATACAGCATTCGGAAATAGTGCCTTAATCCGCTCCTTCTTGGCCAAAACGAGGTGGGCAAACAATCGCGGAGCCTCTTGAACTGTCGGTAGTCCGGAAGGTGGCGAAATAACTGGTCTCCCATTAAAGGCAGTAGTATCCATGGGAGCACCCAAGGACCCACGATGCTCTCGACAAATCGCATGAAGGAGATTCCACTCGTAATAACAAAGGGTCTGGCAAATCGGGGTAGTCTCCTCATATCCCAAGTGATTGCCTCATACGATCGCTTCTCCGGGAATTGTAATTCCGCCGGTGATTCAAGCGTGATCAATTCCGGCGCGTTGTTTCGAGGATTGCTAACGCGTGGACTGATCAGATGAAAGTAGTCTCGACCGTCGGGGGCGTTCCGTCATCGGGGGAGAAAGTCGTCTTCTGTGCGTTCCAGGAAGCACGTAACGGAGAAAAAACGGTCGGCACTGCGCTCTGGCTGACAACTTTTGAGCAGGCGAATCCAGTGGTAGAGTCGCTCGCGCACGACCGCACATGCGCTTGTAGCGGGCGATCACATCCCAAACGATGGTGGTGTAGGCGGAGCCGACGTGGGGACGCGAGTTTGCGTAATAGATAGGGGTGGTGAGGTAGAACTTCGGCTTGTCCGGCATGAATGGTCTGTTTTATCTCGCTGTGATTGCTGAAACGGAACGCGGAGCAGCGGAAAAACGATACTATTCCGGCCTATCGCGGGTGTCAAATGAGGGACTCTAGTGACCCGGAATTTCCGAAAAAACAAAACTACGATGCCGAGGGAGGGAGGCGTGATATGAGAGGGGATCTTCCGCCGTTCTTGGGGCGCCAGCTCGAAACATTACTGGCGTAGAGTCCGATGCAGAAGAGATTCGCGGGAACGAAGCCGAATTGAGCGGTCCGGACACCGATGAAGCAAATGACCAAGCTATTTACCGCGGCGACGATCCAGCCATGCCAGAGCTTCTTTCCGACTAATACCGTGGAAACGATCGTTAGCAGACAAGAGAGATAATCGAG
>DATDMO010000138.1:0-4620 GCA_036518755.1 Candidatus Acidiferrales bacterium
CCCTTGGCCTGAACTGCAAGTGCCAGAATCCCGACGCAGACACCCACTGCTTTCATGAATTTCATGTTCTCCTCCCAGGACGTTCTCTCTGGAATTTCATTTCCCGGGGCGACAATTTCAATGCCGAGCAGTTGTCGCCCCGGGCAAAACCGTTTCGTGTGTTTATGGCAAGTCGTATCGCAAGTTCACGAATGCCATCCCCAGATGCGCGCTTTTCGCTCCCGCTGGATTGCTGCTGGCACTTACCGTGCTGGCCCACGGATTTCGCGACAGATACGAGATCTGCGTCAAAAGCTTCAGGTCGCCGTATTTCGCGTCTTTCCACAGCGTCTGATTCACGCCGATTGTCGGTTCCTGAATGGTGCGATTCTGCGAGCTCGGCGAATCGGGGTATCCATATCCGGTGAAAGTCGGCGGCGGCCCCGCGGTCACCACTTGCGAATCCCGGCCGAAGTACGCCGCGCCGTAGTACGCGTAGAGCAGGCTGTTCTTCATTGTGTATTCGAATCCGCCGATTCCAGCTCCCGCGTGAAGCGGCCAAGGCACGAACTGCCCGGCCCCATTCACGTTCACCGTGAAATCGGGGCCGAGCTGGAAAATGTATCTCCCTCCACCGTCGCTCCAGAACGTATTGGCTATCAGATGGAAATTCTTGAAGATTTCCAGATTCGCGTTGATTGACCCGCCTCCGCCCGATTTCGTAACGTTGCCTAGCCCTGACGTATTCAGGCGGAACGCCCTGTAGATGCCCGCGATTTCCACATGAAAATTCCGGCCCTTCGGGTTCGAATCAAATGCCAGTTTGGTTTCAATGTCTGGCGCCTTGTTCGGGGTCTTGGAGTTCCCTCCCGCATCGTCCACTTGTCCTGCATTGAATCCAACTGGAAAAGTCACCAGTCCTCCAGTGAACTGTTCCGGATCCTCAAGTGCAAATCCCCAGGCGATATGGTCGTTTGCGTGGAACACAACGCGAACGCCCGGCGTGCGCAGCCAGATCAAACCAACCTGGTAATTCGTATCCATATCCTGCGAGTAGAATAGGTCCCCAGGCATCGGCGAAATTCCCACGCGGTTTGGCGTCATCATGCTCCACGACTGCCCGCCCAGCACTTCCCACTTGCCCTTTTGAACGTCCACCCAATAGAGCCTCATCCGCAAAGTGTCGGAGTGGCTTCCCACGAATACGTTTGCAGCGGCATTGCCCAGGAAATCGGCTTCGAGGTACCCCCTCACCTTGAAGTTCCCTGGATTCGCATCCACTTTCAGCCCTATGCGAGAGTTCTGCGCGCTGAACCGCAGTTCTGTCAGCTGGCCCGTGGGCGACACTGCGTTGAAGGGAATGCCTCCGAAACTTGTGCCAATTCCGCTGCCGACGTCCGTCGAACGAAACACCGTCGTAAAGTCCAGGAATCCCAGGGGCGTAAACTGAGCGCCGCCAATCTTGAAGTAGAGCGGAGACTGATCGCCCTGATCCGTCTGCGTGCTGGAAGCTGGCTTCGGCGACTCAGTGGATGCGGGACTCGACGCTCCGACATTCCCTGCTGCTGCATCGCTTGTAATCGCGTGAGGCGCCAGCGATGTGCTCTCCGAACTAGATGCCTTGCTCTTGTCGGCATTCTTGTCCGCTGCTGCTACGGATTTATCCGCGGGAGCGGCGCTCTTGTCGCCGCTCGGTCCCGCAAATGCCGGTGCGACCGACATTATCGTCGCCACTGCTAGAATCCAGATTCTTCTCATTCACTCCTCCTTGAGAGTGTCGGTTGTATTTGGCCAGGATGTCTTTGACTCTGCGATTTCATATCGATTCCAAATTTCCATTCGACCAGGCTCGCCACCAGGGTTGAAGGATTAGGAAGGCCGGCGCCGGGGTGACGCCGGCCTTCTGGGGCGACGCAGCAGATCTTTCAGTGAGGCTCGTGGTTTGTGCTTGAGGCAAGATCTGCTCCGTGAGTCGCGAGCAGGATGCCTGATGACTTTGAACGTGTGTTGAGGGGAATGTGAATTCTGTGTTACAGCTCTTCGATCCGAGCTGCGCCCTTGTTGAAATCAAAGGAGTTAGCGCGCCCGTGCCGGATATCGAACCCGCGCAGCCAGAAAACTACGTCCTCGGCCACATTCGTGGCGTGGTCCGCGATGCGCTCCAGGTGGCGCGTGGCAAGAAGGTACTGCACGTTCGGCGCGACCAGCGAAGCGTCCCTCTTCATGCTCGACAGCAATCCATGGAAGACCTGATCCCGGAATTGGTCGACTGCTTCCTCGCTTTCCAGCACCTCATTGGCCAGCGTCACATTGCGAAAAATCAGCGAGCCCAGGCACCGGCTGACCATCCCGCGCACCGACGCGCTCATCGGCTCCAGCTCGGCGGGGGCGACAACTCCCGGCATCTGCGACAGCGAGATTACCCGCTGCCCGATGTTGACCGCCAGATCTCCCATCCTCTCCAGGTCATTGTTGATCTTCAGGGTCGCCACGATATGCCTTATCTCGCCCTCCGGCAGATTGCCCCCTCGCAGCAGCCGTACCGCGTGGTCGTCAATGATAATCTCCATCTCATTCACTCGCGGTTCCGTCAGAAACACCGCGCTCGCGAGTTGATCATCTCGGCTCAAGAGCGCTTCGAACGACCGGTTGACCATTCCTTCCACCGTCCGAGCCATCGACACCAGGTAATTCTCCAATGCGGTTTGATACACGCTTGCGCTGCTTGCTGCGGACGCCATTTGGCCCTCCTTCATCAGCGGGAATTCAAATCCTCGTTCGAAAGCTTGCGGGTCGCAGGTTGCAGAGGAGTAACTGCAGCGTGAATACTGGAAGAAACGCCTTGTTTTGTGCCCTAGTCCGCAATAGGAACGGAAAAATGGAACCGCGAGCCTTGCCCGACTTCGCTCTCCACCCAGATTCGCCCGCCCTGCGATTCCACAATGTGCTTCGCGATGGACAATCCCAGCCCCGTGCCGCCCACTTCGCGCGAACGCGCCGCGTCCACGCGGTAAAACCTTTCGAAAATTCGCTCCTGGTCCGCTTGCGGTATGCCGATTCCTGTATCCGACACCGTGACAATCACCGAGCCATTGTTCACTGCGGCGCTGGCCTCAATTCGTCCGCCCGCCGGAGTGTATTGCACCGCGTTGTTCAAAAGGTTTTGCAGCACCTCGCGCAACAGGCTGGCGTCCCCGCGAACCGCGGGCAATTTCGAGGTGAGTTTGAGCTCGAGCGCGAGCTCCTTCTTCGCCGCCGAATTTTGCGCCGCCTCGACGCCCGACTCCATCAGCTCCTCACTCCGCACCGGCCCGACTTCCGGCTCCAGCATCCCCGCTTCGATCCGCGAAAGTTTCAGCAAATCATCTGTCAGGCTGCTGAGTCGCGACGCATGGTTGCGGATAATCTCGACAAATCTCCGGCTGTTCTTCGGATCCTCGAGCGCGCCTCCCAGCAGCGTTTCCGCGAATCCCTGAATCGCCGTGAGCGGCGTGCGCAATTCGTGCGAAACGTTTGCGACAAAATCCCGCCGCACCTGCTCGATCTTTCGCAGCTCCGTGATTTCATGCAGCATCACGACGGCGCCGAGCCGCCCCGATTCCCGTGTTCCCGCGCCACCTTCCGAGGATTTCGGCGCGGCAATCGGGGCCACTGTCGCTGAAAAACTGCGCGGCCGCGCGCTTCCAATCGAAATTTCTCCGTGCAGCCCCTCCTCGCCTTTCAGCGCCTTGCGAATCAATTCCAGCATGTCCGGCTGCCGGACCACTTCCACAACCGATTTTCCCTCGCACGCCGCTGCGCGCACGCCCCACACCTCGGCAAACGCCTCGTTGCAGAACGCCACCTGCTCCTGCGTGTTGATTACCGCGACTCCTTCCACCATGCTTCGCAGCACCGTGCCGAATCTGTCTCTCTCTTCGCCAAGCGCGCGAATTTCCGCGGTCCGGCGCGCCGCCATCCGGTTCAGCGAACTCGCCAGCTCATCAATCTCGTCTCCCTTGCCTCCTTCGGGAATCGGCTGAAAATCCGCCGCCGCAATCCTCCGCGTAATTTCCTTTAGCCGTCCGGCGCGCTCCGAGCTGGATTGTGACGGAATCAGCCACACAAGTACCCCGGTGATTAAAGCCAGCACGGGAATTTCCCATCGTCCGCTCGCGCGCAGTTCGCTCGCGGTCAGAAGGAACAGCACCAGCGCCACGCCGCTCACCGCGGCTTTCCAGATGACGTCAATTCTCGCGTGTCTCAAAGATGTAGCCTGCGCCGCGCACCGTCTTCAAATAGCCCGGCTTCTCGGGATTCGGCTCGATTTTCTCGCGCAGCCGCCTCACGTACACATCCACGCTTCTCGGCGTCACGAACCGGTCGCTTCCCCACACGGAATCGAGTAGTTGATCGCGCGAGAAAACTCTGTTCGGCCGCGATGCGAGAAAATACAGCAGCCGGAATTCGAGCGTACTGAGCGGCAGCGTCTTGCCGTCGCGTTGCGCGCGGTACGAGATCGGATCGATTCGCAGCGGCCCGATTTCCAGCTGCTTCGCGTCCTCGCCGGGCGGCTGGACGCGCCTCAGCAGCGCCTTCACTCGCGCCACAAGTTCCCGCGGACTGAACGGCTTCGTCACGTAATCATCCGCGCCCAGCTCC
>DATDMO010000139.1:0-2127 GCA_036518755.1 Candidatus Acidiferrales bacterium
AGAGCGCTTGTCGACAAAGTTGTGGTACGCCTCGTTCTGTGGGATAGCCGGAAATAGAAAAACCGTGGCGACAACGACTAGCGCTGCACCGAGCAAAATCTTTAGACGCCGACTCATCTCAAAAAGTCTTCTGCCCCCTTCCAATGGACAATCCTACGCTCTCAGCCGCAGCGGCCCACTCACAAACGGGCTGCCTCGTTCGTAAAAACGCAATTTGCGATGCGCCGCTCGGGATATTCCAATGCGAACGCTAACGCCTATCCTTGCCGCGGCCTTTTGCGCAGCGCCCAGCCAGATCGGGCTCTTCGGAGCGCACAGGTCGATCCCATCAAACCGTTTGTCGATGCCGAGGGCCGCGGTCAAGCGCCCCGGTCCGCGCGCCAATTCCGTCACCCGCGACACGCCGCGATTGCGAACCATCAACGCGATCCCCTCCAATGGCTCGACGGCTCGAATCAAAACTCCCGCGCCCACGCCATGCGTTTCGGCCGTGATGTTGAATATCCAGCACGAACCATATGTGAATCGAACGTACGCATGCCCCCGCGCCAAAAAGAGCGATCGGTTCGCAACTTGCAGTCCCGGAAACGCGTGCCCCGCCGCATCGCCCACCGGATACGCTTCCGTCTCCACGATTCGCCCCGCCATACGTCCCTGCGGCGAATCGTGCACCAGCGTTTTGCCAATCAGATACCGCGCCAGTTCCACTGTATCCGCGGGCAAATCCGCGCGTTGAAGTCGCCGGATGCTCCGCGTCTCCCCACTTGCAGCCGCGTTTAGAATGGCGTTCAATGGAAGCTTGGACGCGAAATCCAGTTCGCTTTTTTATCACACATCGAAGGGACGTGCCCCATGGCTCCAACCTGCCATCATCTGAAAGAAATCCGGGACGTCACGCCCAGCGCCGACGGCTGCGAGGATTGCCTGAAAATCGGCGACGACTGGGTTCACCTGCGCCTCTGCCTCACCTGCGGCCACGTCGGTTGCTGCGACAGCTCAAAAAACAAGCACGCCACCAAGCATTTTCACGCCCAGCATCATCCGATCATAAAATCCTTTGAGCCTGGAGAAGACTGGCGCTGGTGCTACGTCGATAAAATGGAAGTCTAATTTCCATGGCCACGAAATCCACCGCATCGCAATTTTCGAAAATCGAAGCGTGGCCGCCGCTGCCGCTCGCCGAATGGAGCGCCACCCGCGACACGCTCCACATGTGGACTCAAATCGTCGGCAAGGTCCGCCTCGCGCTGAGCCCTCTAACCAATCACTGGTGGGAAGTTCCGCTGTACGTCAGCGCGCGCGGCCTCACGACATCGCCAATCCCCTACCCGCCCGGAATCTTCGAGGTGGAATTCGATTTCATCGATCACGTCCTCAGAATCGTCACCAGTCGCGGCGAAACGAAAACAATGAATCTCGTTCCCAAGAGCGTCGCCCGCTTCCACGAAGAGTTCATGAACCATCTAGCAAGCCTCGCTATCGAAGCCAAAGTGTGGCCCATGCCCGTTGAGGTTCCAAATCCGGTGCGCTTCGATCGAGATACCGCGCACGATTCTTACGATCCGCAATATGCCAATCGCTTCTGGCGAATCCTCGCAACCGTCGACACTATCTTCAAGCAATTTCGCGCGCGATTTATCGGCAAGGCCAGCCCGGTACATTTTTTTTGGGGCAGCTTTGATCTGGCCGCCACTCGATTTTCAGGCCGCCGCGCACCCGAGCGTCCGGGCGCGGACGCGATGACTCGCGAAGCCTACTCGCACGAAGTCAGCAGCGTGGGATGGTGGCCCGGCAATGGCGGATTCGACGCACCAATGTTTTATGCCTACGCTGCGCCGGAACCGCCCGGTTTTCGCGAGAGCAAGGTTCGCCCGGCGGAGGCGTTCTACAACGCGCAAATCGGCGAATTTCTGCTCCCCTACGATGCCGTGCGCGCCGCAAACGATCCTGCGGCCGCCCTCCTCGAATTCGCCCAAAGCACCTACGAGGCTGCGGCAAATCTCGGCAAGTGGGACCGCGCCGCCCTCGAACGCGCAACCTAAAACTAGCTCACTGATCCAGCAGCCGGAAGTTGCGCGCGAGACAGTTCGCGGCTCGGCAAGAAACCACGCTGCGCAGCGGCCGAAT
>DATDMO010000140.1:0-2119 GCA_036518755.1 Candidatus Acidiferrales bacterium
GCGCGCCAGTTCTTCAGCTTCCTGCGGCAAGGCGTGCGTTTGCAGATCATGGACCATCTGCAGCTTGTGCTCGACGTCGCGAAGGAACAGATAGGCGGCGGTGAGCGCATCCCGTTCGTTCATCGAGAGTAATTTCCTCGCGGCAAACCGCTTTAGCGAACCGAGCGTGCTACGGTCCAACAACACCGGAAGCGTCTTTCCGCCCAGCACCTGAATCGTCTGCACGAGAAACTCGATCTCCCTGATCCCGCCAATCCCAAGCTTCACGTTTCGAAACTCATGGCCGCGATCGGCCATCTTCGCATCGATCATTTCCTTGACCGCCCGCACATCCTGCACAATCGCCAGGGCGCCGGCGAGATCCTTTTTCTTAGGGCCGGACCCTAACATGAACGGCTTCACCATCTTCAAAAAGGATTGCCCGACGTCCTTCGAACCGGCTACCGGCCAGGCTTTGAGCAACGCCAATCGCTCCCAAACCTGACCGCGCGTAACATAATAGTTCCGGTAATCCTCCAGCGACCGGGCTAGCTGCCCGACCGTCCCTTCCGCCCGCAGCCGCAAGTCCACGCGAAACACGTAGCCTTCTTTGGTAGGCTCGACTAAGGCCTTTGTCAGCTCGCGCGAGAGGATTTCAAAATATTCTTCATTGGAAATGCCGACGGCGGCCGGCTTGCCATTCGATTTCCTTCGCGGCGCTTTCGTTTCGCCTTCATGCGATGCGTAGACGTAGATCAGATCCACGTCGGAACTGTAGTTCAACTCGTGTCCCCCGAGTTTCCCCATCCCCATCACGGCAAAACCGGTCTCCACCCACCTCCCCTGCCGATTCCTGTGCATGGGAACGCCATATTGCCGGCGGAGATCCGCATCGACAATCTCGTAGGCGGCATGAATCAGGATCGTCGCCAGGTCTGATAACGACGCCGTCGTTTCCGGCACGTCGGCCAACCGCAAGAGGTCGCGCACCCCGATGCGCAGCATTTCACGCCGGCGAAAGCGGCGCAGTACCTCTAACTTCAACTCTTTGACCGTCAACCGACTCAGCTGCTTATGCAGCGATTGTTCGATACCGGCGAATGTCGGCGGCTTTGACAGCACATCTTGTTCAGCCAACCAGGAGATCAGCATGGGATCGCGAATGATCGTGAACGCCAGCGAATCGCTGTTGCCAAAAATGGTGCAGAGTAATTCCAGCATACGCGGCGAACTGCGCAGATAGTCAAGAAACGACGACCGCGTCACGTTCGAGAGCATCCGCTCCCAGTGGTTCAATGCCTGGTCGGGGTCGGCCGTGCGCGCAATGGAATCCAGAAGAATGGGCAGGAGGTCGGCCAGTACACGGCGCTCAGGCGGATCACCCGCCATAGCCTGCAGATTCCGGTCCGCCTGCTCGATATCTGTAAGACCGTAGGCGGATAAGATAGTCCCTACCTGTTCGGGGCTGCGCTCAGGTGCCAGCAGAACCGATCTCAGCTCCGGCTTCGTGGATGGTGGCGTGAAATGCACCGAACTCTGCTTGGAAGGTATGGGCCTCTTGGCAGGCCGATGAATGACGTTTTTAGTGCCCAAGAGGTCCCCCACAGGGAGCGACGGCCTTTTTCAACATCTTGCCAGTTATGGCGCGGCATTATACTGGCGGCGTCGCTTGCACACAACGAACGGTCCTGAGATATACTGGCGGCCCAATGGATTCCCCCGATCGGGAACAAATTCTCCAGACCGTGACACCCCTCTGCCAGGATGTCCCGACCGACATCCTGCAGGACTTCATCATCCGGATGGACCAGGAATACTTCCGACGGATCGCGCCGGACAGGATTGCGCAGCACATTCACTTAGCCGCCCGGCTGACGCCCGACCGGCTCTGTGAGCTATCCGTCACCGAACTACCGAACGAGCGCTTCGAGCTGACGATCGTCGCCTACGATTACTTTGCGCTGTTCGCCACGATCTGCGGCTTCCTCTCGGTGTTTGGACTGAACATCGAAGAAGGCCAGATTTATACCTTCTCAGAACCTGCCTCTGCCGCGCGCCCCGCTCCAGGAGGGGTTCGCTCCAAACAGAAGATCCGCCAGGGCCTAAGCCGAAAAAAGATTGTGGATATCTTTCGCGTCCA
>DATDMO010000141.1:0-22921 GCA_036518755.1 Candidatus Acidiferrales bacterium
CGCGTCAGTTCCAGCGCCACCCCCGCCAAAAGCTCGGCCAGCTTCTGGGCGTCGCCCTTTTCCGTGGCTTCTTTCTTTGCGAATGTGGCGCGCATCTTTTCCAGGCGCTTCATGTTGCCGGAGCTGGCTTCGAGCGCGAGTTTCCGAGGCAGAAGAAAATTCCGAGCGTAGCCTTCGGCTACATCGACCACCTGGCCCCGCGTTCCGAGCTTTTCAACGTCTTCCTGCAAAATAATCTGCATGATCCTTAGCCTTTCATCTCGAGTGCGTCATTCCGCGAAGCGAGGAATTACAGTTCGGCCGCAAAGGGCAGCAGAGCGATGTTTTGCGCACGCTTGATCGCGACTGCGAGCCAGCGCTGGTGCCGGGCACAGGTTCCCGTCATGCGGCGCGGCAAAATCTTTCCGCGTTCCTGCAGGAAGGGCGCCAGTATTTCCGACTTTTTGTAATCAATGTAGTCCGACTTGTCCACGCAGAACCGGCACACTTTTTTCTTCCGGATGAAACTGCGCTTCCCTCGCTTCGCCGGACCTCCCGGCCTGCCGCCCTGTGGCCGTGGACCTCCCGGCCCGCCAAACCTGGGTCCGCCAGGCCCTGGCGGCCCGGAATGCCCGCCAGAGTGTCCGGACGAGGGTCCCGGCCCAGACGGTGCCGTTGGCGCGGCAGGTGGTACTTGCGGATTGGGTGCGTTTTCTTCTGCCATTCGATTTCTCCTAAATTGGAAACTAGCTTGTGGCCGCAGCCTGTTCGCCGCTGCCCGGCATCGCCGGAGCGGGCGCCGGGGCTGCTTTGCGCGGCCGGCGAGCGGCGCGCTTCTCGCGATGTCTCTTCAACTTTTCCTGGCGCTTCAGTTCCTCGTCGACACGCACGGTCAAGTATTTCATCACGGCATCGGCCACCTTCAACCGGCGCTCGAGTTCCTTCACCACTTCGCCGTGGGTCGAACGCACCACCATGTACACATAAAATCCCTCGCGCAGCCGCTGCACTCGATAAGCCATGCGCTTCCGGCCCCACTTCTCCGTTTTCTCGATCTTGCCGCCCTTTTCGGTGGCGGCATGCTCAAGGGTTGCAATCACTTTATCGATATCCGGCTCCGGCGTATCCGGCCGGCAGATAAAGATCAGGTCGTACTGACGCTCTTCCATGTGTCCTCTCGATTCCTCTGACATCGCGCTCCGAGCCACAGCTGAAGAGAGATTCTTCGACAAATCTCCCAGGCTCGACTAACCGTCGACCTGGGAGCCCTATCTGGTGTCCCGGCGCTTCGCGCAAAATCAAATGCGCGGGACACTCCGCTCGGAATGACGATCTCTCTGAATGTTGCCTGCTACTCCAAATTCTCTTCCCCGGGCTAAAGCCCGTTTTTCGCTTGTGCTATTCGCGGGACTGAAGTCCCGCGCTTCCACCTACTCCGTGCCCTCTTCCTCGGGGCTGACCTTGCGATTGAAGCGCGACATCGCCTTCTCGACCCCTTCCTTCAAGACCAATTCCACCGCGTCGGCGGCTTCGACCGACATCTCTTGAGCGATCTGCCGCTCCTCGCGGCTCATCGTCCCAAGAACATAGTCTCTGCGGTCGCCCCAAATCTTTTCCGGCCGAACGCCCAGCCGAATGCGTACAAATTCGTCGGTGCCCAGCGCGCTGATGATCGATTGCATGCCGTTGTGCGAGCTGTTCCGGCCCTTGTCCCGAATCCGCAGCATGCCCCACGGCAAGTCCACTTCATCGATCAGCACGATCAGATCGGCCGGCTCACATTCATATCGCTCGGCCAGCATTCGCACGGCCACGCCGCTCAAATTCATCATCGTCTGCGGCTTCGCTAAGATCACTTCCTCGTCCGCCACTACGCCGCGTCCGATCAGCGATTTTGCTTCTGGACGCGTGACTCTGATTCCCGCACGTTCCGCCAGCGCATCCACGGCCAGAAACCCCAGGTTGTGCGGCGTCCATTCGTAATCGGCGCCCGGATTGCCGAGTCCAACGATGAGTCGCATGGGCGAGCCGGCTCCTTACACGTCCGGCACTTCGGCACCACTCGCTTACTTCTTCTTTTCGGGCTTCTCTGCCTTCTCCGTTTTCTCGCTCTTCGCAGCTGCTTCCGCGCCGGCCTCGGCCTCGCCTTCTTCTTCCTTCTTGCCCTTCTTGATGACCTCGGGCTCGGCCGGCGCCGTTTCCGCCGCGACGGCCGCTTCCGGCGCCGGTTCCTCTTCCTTCTTCAGCGTCACAACGTGCGCCAGCACGCGCTGCGGGTCCGTAAGGAGCTTCACCTTGCTCGCATCAATCGGCAGATCGCCCGCGCGAAGTTGTTTGCCGATCATCAGCTCGGTCACGTCCACTTTGAACTCTTCGGGAATATCCGCCGGCAAGCACTCGAGCTCCACTTCGCGGGTGACCATCTCGAAAATGCCGCCTTGCAATTTCACGCCCTGCGGCTCCCCAAACGTGTGTACCGGAACGCGCACGCGCATGCGTACGTCCATGGCAATCCGCAGCAAATCAACGTGCAGCAGCGAGCCGGTTAGCGGATCGACTTGCCAATCCTTCAGCATGGCCTGCTCTTCCCGGCCTCCGGCAACCCGAACACTAAAAATCGTGTTGTGGCCCGACTCCGAGCGCAGAATCCGCGCCACTTGTTTTGCATTCACCGCCAGGGACACAGACTCCTTGCGTCCGCCGTACAGGACTGCCGGCACCATCCCCGTTTGCCGCGTGCGCCGCGCCGGACCTTTGCCGCGCCCCTCGCGAACCTTTCCTTCAACTGTAAACGTCTCCATTTGCGTTCCCCTTAAGAAATCAGAGGCGGGAACTTCAGGGGCTAAAGCCCTTCTCTTTCCGCCTACGGCGGGGCTGGAAGCCCCACCCTCCTAAACCCCTCGACTTTTCAGCATCCTCGTAGAACCCGGCTCGACTCCATCTAGAAAGGCCCCGGGCTAAAGCCCTTCTCGGGTTTTCGCTTATCGCGGGGCTGAAGCCCCGCTCTTCCACCTCTACTGACTTTCTCAAAAAAACGTAGAGCCGCCGCAGGGCCCTCGATCTAAATGAACAGTTCGCTGATCGAAGTTTCTTCGTGAATCGATTGTATTCCTCGTGCGAGCAACGGCGCCACGCTTAGCGTCTTGATCTTCGGCAGCTCGCGCGCGGCTTTGCTTAGCGGAATCGAATCGGTCACCACGACTTCCACAATGTCCGATTTTTGAATGCGCTCAACCGCCGGACCAGAGAGCACCGGATGCGTGCAGGCCGCATAAACCTTTGATGCGCCATTCTCGAGCAGTGCTTCCGCCGTTTTTACCAGCGTTCCCGCCGTATCAATGATGTCGTCAATGACCAGCGCGGTACGATCTTTCACGTCGCCGATCAAGTGCATCACTTCGCTTACGTTGACATCGATTCGCCGCTTATCCACGATCGCCAGAGGCGAATCCATCCTCTTTGCGAACAGCCTCGCTCTTTCCACGCCGCCCGCATCGGGCGAAACCACGGTCACGGGACCCAATTGCTTCTTCTGAAAATATTCCACCAGCACGGGAGCGGCGTACAAATGATCCACCGGGATATTGAAATATCCCTGAATCTGCGGTGCATGCAGGTCGAGTGAAAGCACGCGGCTCGATCCCGCCGTTTCCAAAAGATCCGCCACAAGCTTCGCCGAAATGGCCACGCGCGGACGATCCTTCCGATCCTGCCGCGAGTACGGGTAATACGGAATCACCGGCGTGATGCGCCAGGCCGACGCCCGCTTGAACGCGTCCACCATGATCAGCAACTGCATCAGGTGCAAATCAACAGGATTCGCGCACGGCTGCACGACGAACACGTCCGCGCCGCGCACATTCTCAAGAATCTGATAGCGCGTTTCGCCATCCGAGAACTGCCCGTGCTCGGCCTTTCCGCGCGGCACGCCGAGATACGAGCAGATGGAATCGCAGAGCGCCGGATTCGCGGTCCCGCAGAAGACTTTGAACTTCTGGTCGGCCAAAGTTCTCCCCTATCGGGTCACACTCCAACCCATCGCACGGCCATACTTTTCCCTGGAAAGAGTTTCAGCGACGAAAACCGAATCTTCCGGGAACGCCCGAGCGGCTCGGCGCGCCTGCGCTGGGTTTCGGAATAATCCAAACACCGCCGACCCGCTACCCGCCAGCGCGGCATTCGCGGCTCCTCGCTTGAGCAATCCGTCCCGGATTTCCCGGAGGCGCGGATAGCGGCCGAAAACAGGGCCTTCGAAATCGTTGGAGACCCTGCTCTGCCGGCTCCAGCACAGAGCGCAGAACTCGAAGATATTAGGGGGTTTCGCTCGATTTGTCAATTCCGCCGAGACCCATTGGTAGGCTTCTTTTGTGCTGACTCCAATATCGCGCGGGGAAACAACCACAATCGTTTGCTTCGGCGCATCGTCCAGCGGATAAATTTCGTCACCGCGATTGACCGCCAGAGCGCGACCGCCAAAAAGGAAGAACGGCACATCGGCCCCGATCCCCGCGGCAATTTCCACTAGGCGCGGCAACGCGATCTCTTCTTTCGTCAAGCGCAGCAGCCCGATCAGCGCGGCCGCGGCATCGCTCGAGCCGCCTCCCAGACCGCGCGCGACGGGAATACGCTTTTCGAGCCGCGCTCGAATGCCGCCGCGAAACCCGATCTCACAGCCCAAGGCATCAATGGCGCGGCACACAAGGTTGTCAGGCCCGGCCGTCAGCGTAGCGTCATTTGTCTCCAGAAAAACTCCGGGCTTGGACGTTCGGGAAAGTTCCAGCGTGTCGCACAGCGAAATCGCTTGAAAAATCGTGCGGAGTTCATGATAGCCGTCCGGACGGCGGCCCATCACGTGCAGGCAGAGATTGACCTTCGCGAATGCGGGCAGACGCACTGTATTTTTCTTGCCCGAAATCATGCGGGGGAGCTTACTGCGGTTTTGCGGAATCCGGAGAAGATTTCTGCGCGAGATGCTTCTTCAGGGTTCTCAGTTGCGCTTCCAATTCGGTGACCTTGTCGGCTTCGTAGTCGGCGGGCACCGCTTTTCGCCATTCTGACAGCGCCAGTTCGAAGGTTTCCGCCGCCCGCTCGTTCTGGCCGAGTTTCAAGTAAACGTCGCCAAGATGACTCAGAATGGTGGGATCGTTGCCTTGGCGATCGATCGCCTTGCGCAGGTTTTCCTCCGCTTCCGGGAGCTTGTTCTGCTTGTAGTAAGCCCAACCCAAGCTATCGAGGTACGCGCCGTTATTGGGTTCCTGTTTCAACGCCCGTTCGATCAAGGACCCGGCTTCATCCAGGCGAATCCCCCGGTCCGCCAGCATGTATCCGTAGTAGTTCAATACCGGCGCATTATCGGGATTTACCTGCAGCACCTTACGAAATTGCTGCTCGGCTTGATCGAATCTTTTCTGCCGCTCATAAATGGACCCCAGCAGAAACCACGCTGTCTCCTTGCCGGAATCCCCGTGAGCCATCTGTTCGGCCTTCTGCGCCGATTGCTCCGCTTCGGTGTATTTGCGGCCGCGCTCCTGCACCTGCGCGATATCGACGTAGATTTCCTGGTCGGAATCGTTGCCTTGCAGCAGGCCTTGAAGAAGTTGCGTCGCCGCCGCGGTCTCGGTCTTTTCGCCATAAAGCATGGCCAGCGTGACGGTCAGCTCGGGGTCTTTCGGGTCCGCATCCAGGGCCTTCTTAGCCTCGGCGATGGCCTGATCGATATTGTGGCTTTCGCGATAGGTATCGATCGTGAGCGCCTCTGCCCGCTTCTGTGAATCCCCGCCAAGCTTCCCCATTTCCGCATACGTTTCGAGAGCAGCCGTGTAATTTCGCGCGCCGCGATACGCTCGTCCCAACTGCTCATAAAGAATGGCCAGCGCGTTGGAACTGCCCCCGCCAGCCTGGCTTTTTATCCCGGCGATCGCATCCGTCAGCAGCTTCACCGCGTCATCGTAATGTCCCTGGTCCTCATCGAGCAGCGCCTGGTTGAAGAGAATTTCCAGACTCCCGGGCGCGAGTTGTTTCGCGCGCTCCAGGCTCGATTCCGCCTGGTCGAGCTGGCCCAGGCGCCGGTAAAGCTGTGCCAGCCGCAGATGATTTTCCGAAGTTCCCGGCTCGAGCTCCACGAGCTTCTTATATTGTTCGAGCGCGTCGGCATACTTATCCTGCTCCATCAGCGCTTCGGCCAGACCGTGCCGGTGGCCGGCATCGTCCGGATCGAGCGCCACGGCCTTGCGGTAGGCCGCTTCCGCCTTTGCATAGTCCTTGGCTTGGGAATACGCGCTGCCCAAAAGATCATCGATATCGGGCGAGGGAGAATCCTTGGACGCTTCCGAGAGCAGGTCGATGGCTTCCTGCGATCTGCCTTCATCGACCAGAAGCTGGCTCAATTGTTCGAGCGCGGCACCGTTATCCGAATCCTTCTGCAACACCTGGCGGAGGATTTTCTCAGCATCCGAATGATGATTTTCGAAGCGATACAACCGAGCAAGCCATAACGCCGAATACGTATCGTCCGGTTGAATCTTCAGAATCGCTTGAAACTGCTCGATCGCCTGCGTGATGTTCGCCTGCGGCACTTCGCCTGTGCTCGTCTCCCCCAACGCACGAACGTAAATCCGCGCCAGCAGGCGATGCGCATCCACGTTGTCCGGTTCGATCTTCAGCGCGGCCTGGGCCTCTTCCCTGGCTTCGCGCATGTGCCCGGATTTCGCGTGGATCTCCGCCAGCCGCTCCTGTATCACAGCCGAACCCGGATCCAACTCGAGGGCCTTTTTGTACGACTCGATCGAGTCGTCCGCAAATTGCGATTTGTTCGTGGATTCGTATTGCAGCTCTTGAAGATGTCCCAGGGTGAAGTAGTAGTAGGCGCTTCCCGTTGTGGAATCGGCTGTTTTAGCGCCGGCGGCCGCCTGTTGCGGCGCGAGAGGTTCCGCGATTGCCAGTGGCGCCCCAATCAGAAGAACCGCGAGGCCCGTACTAAGAATGGTTTTCATTCACCACCAGCTATCGATTATCGTACAGCTAGAAGGACGCGTCAAAGCTTTCCGGGGCGGCCTGTTCCGTGAGGATTTGCCGTCATTTTGAAGGCATCACTCGGAACTTCGGCTCGGGTCTTGCTATAGTCGTGGTGAACAAGCATCTTATGGCGCGTAATGCCTATCAACCGCCGAAGGTGGCCCTTGCCGCCGCGCTCGTCCTGCTGAGCTTTGCGGCCGGCGCCCCCGGGCAAGAGCCTATCGACTCGGCGACGCAAACGCTTCCGTCGTCCGCTGCTGCCGCCGCCTCGCCTTTTCCTAGCGCACCGCGCCCCCGACCAGCCCTTGCGGATTTCGCGTGGCTCGCGGGCGAATGGCGCGGCACTTGGGGACCTCGCCTGGCGGTCGAGGCGTGGACTCCGCCGCACGCCGGCGTGATGCTCGGCTCGTTCCAACTGTCGGAAAACGGCAAGACGCTGGTTCTAGAGCTGCTTTCTCTCACCGAAAACGATGGCACGCTCAAATTGCATATACGTCACTTCACGCCTTCGCTCGCCGCTTGGGAAAAACAAGACCCGGTCACTTTGAATTTACAGCACGCCGACGCAACCATCGCGATCTTTGCAAACCCGGCAGACAGCGAACCCAAAACCGCCACATTCACGCGACTCGACGCGGATACCTACGTCTCCCGATTCGAACTCACATCGGAAAAAAGCGATCCGCATATCACGCAGATCGTTTATCACCGCCAAACCTCCGCCTCGCCGCCAACGCGGAGCAAACACAAGCCCAAACCGCAGTCCCGCTAGCGCCCAAATCCAAATCCCGCATGCATGCCGCAATGGCCGAACCCAAACCCTCAAAAACCCGGAGCGCTCAGCTAACCAAGGGGCAGCTTCACATCGGCCCAGCCGGATGGTCTTACAAGGATTGGCAAGGCATCGTCTATCCGTCGCCCCGGCCGCGCGGCTTCCACGAGGCCACTTATCTTGCCGAATACTTCAGCACCATCGAAATCAACACTTCGTTTTATCAGCCGCTCAAGCCAGAACACTGCAGGCAGTGGATCGAAAGAGTTTCAGCGAACCCACAATTCGTCTTCACCGCCAAGCTTTGGCAGCGATTCACGCATCACACCGACGCGACCGTAGAGGAAGAGCAGGAAACGCGCGCGGGCTTCGACGTGCTGCGCGACGCTGGGAAACTCGGCGCGGTCCTGCTCCAGTTCCCATTCTCATTTCATCAGACGTCCGACAACATCGCCTATCTCAAACACCTGGCGGAACGCTTCCACGATTACCCGCTTGTGGTGGAAGTGCGGCACAGCTCGTGGAATGATCCTGCTTTCTTTCAGCTGCTGCATGAAATGAGCGTGGGCTTTTGCAATATCGACCAGCCGCTGATCGGCCGTTCGCTGAAGGCGTCGGAAATCGCGACTGCGCCCGTGGGCTACATTCGTCTGCACGGCAGACGCTACGACACGTGGTTCAGCGACGATCCCGAGCTTCCGTCGCACGAGCGCTACAACTATCTCTACTCGGAAGAGGAACTGGCGCCTTGGTCCCGGCGTATTCGCACCGTGGAAAAGAGCAGCCGCACAACGTTTGTCATCACCAACAATCACTTCGAGGGAAAAGGCGTGGTCAACGCGCTGCAACTCATCAACATGCTGACGCGCAAAAAGGTGAAAGTTCCCGAACCTCTCCGGCACCGTTATCCGGAGCTGGAGAAAATTGCCGACGATCCCCCCGCCGAACCCACTTTGTTCTGATTTCTCTCGGATACTTCCGGCGGCGAAACACTCTGAGGTATCATCGTCACACGGCGGGGCTGTAGCTCAGATGGATAGAGCAGCAGTTTCCTAAACTGCGTGTCGGGAGTTCGACTCTCCCCAGCCCCACCAGCCGTCGCTCGCGCAGCGAGAGAAGGCTGCCGCGCCGGAGCCAACGGCGAAGGCGGGCCGGTCACCGAGGCATTTGATATGGCGAGCTACGGCTCGGCAGGCCAGCCCCATGCGCGGGCCCGATACTGCTCCCCACCTAAATAGCCTTCATCAGGGACTGAAAACGGGGGTGGCTGCGTATGGGATCCAGATCGGAGTCGTGCTCGGCCCAAGCCTTGTACCACTCCCCTTGACGCAGAGCTTTTTCGAGGCAAGTGATCGATTCCTCTGTCATGTCCAGCATGGCGTAGGTGCACGCGATATTGTAGAGAACGGCGGGATCTTCGGAGTCGATCGCCAGGGTTCGCTGGGTCCACTCCAGCGCGCGGTCTCGTTGGCCGGCCTGAATGAGGGCGGCGGTGCCTAGGTACAACGCGCGAACATCCTCAGGGTGGAACTCCAAATGTTTCTCGATGATTCGCAGGGACCGCTGGCGCGTGGCCTCCCCTTCCAGGCTGCGGCCCAGGCTGACGTATGTCTGCGCCAACAACACCGGCGCTTGATAGTCCTCTGGATTCGCTATGCATGCTTTTTCGAACAACTGCGCGGCCTCTTCCGATTTTCCCTGCTGGAAACACGCGCGCGCAAAAAAGTAATACGCATCGAACAGCTTGGGATTGAGCTCAATGGCCGTTTCGAATTCCTTATGCGCCTCGTCGTACTTCTTGGTCATCAAGAGCGCCAGCCCCCTTGAGACGTGCGCCTCCGCCAATTCCGGATCAAGTTGGACGGCGCGCCGGCTGGCCGATTCCGCTTCCTTCAAGTCCTCAGCGCTCGCCCCCCAATACATGTAAAGGTGGGAGCAGCAATCCGCCACGCCCGCGTAGGCGCGGGCGTAATTCGGGTCGATCACGATCGCCCGAGCGAACATCTGCCGCGCGTAATCGAAGCTTTTGCGCCGAAACTGGTGGAAGAATTGCCTCCCGCGCAAATAGTAGTCATACGCCTGCACGTCCGCGGTGGGCGCCTTCTCGATGGCCCGCTTTTCTTGTTCGGTGAGCATCACCTTCAGCGCCTTGGCGATACTTTGTGCGATCTCATCTTGAATGGCGAAAACGTCTTCGATCTGCCGGTCGTAGCGTTCGGCCCACACAGACCGCGCCGTCTTTGTCTCCACCAGCCGCGCCGTAATTCGCAGCCGATTCCCGGACCGTCGCAAGCTCCCTTCGAGGACGTAGGAAGCGTTCAATTGCTCGCCCACTTCAGGAGCCGTTGCCGTCTTGTCGCGGTAAGCCATCACCGCCGAACGCGTCAGCACCCAGATGTCCTTGATTCTGGAAAGCTCGGTGATGATGTCTTCGGTAATTCCGTCGCGGAAGTATTCGTCTTCTTTCGATCCGCCCGGATTTTCGAAATATAAGACGGCAACCGATTTTTCGGCGGGCTTGGCCGCCGCTGTCGCGCCCGATCCCAGCTGACGCCTCAGGCGATCGAGGTCGGCACGCATCTTCGCGGCAGTTTGGTAGCGCGACTTGCGATCCTTCTCCAGAGCGGTCTCGATCACCGCTCCGATTTCAGGGGGCAAACGCGGATTCAAACGAAGCACCGACGGAGGCGTACGATTCAGGATTGCGTCGAAAATCACCGCGGACGTCGCGCCGGCAAATGCGAGCCGTCCCGTGGCCATCTCGTAGAGCACCACGCCCAACGAAAAAAGATCGGTCCGCGAATCCACATCCTCGCCGCGGGCCTGTTCCGGCGACATGTACGCGACGGTGCCGATGGCTGTGCCCGGGCTTGTCAAGTGATCCGAAGCCGCGCCCGCTGTGGCCTGCGACGTAATCCCCACGGCTTCTCCTACGCGCTGCCGCTGGGGCGCAAGCTTGGCTAGGCCGAAATCCAAAACCTTGGCTTGGCCGCGCCTAGTGATGAAGATGTTGGCGGGCTTGATGTCCCGATGGACGATCCCTTTTTGGTGCGCCGCTTCCAGCGCATCGGCAATCGCCACGCCGAATTCGAGAATCTCCTCAATCTTCATGGGCTCGCCCGTCACCCGATGCTTGAGCGTATCTCCTTCGAGCAGTTCCATGGCGATGAACGGTCTCCCGGCGTGCTCGCCGACATCGTAAATCGTGCAGATATTCGGATGGTTCAATGCCGATGCGGCCCGCGCCTCGCGCTGGAAGCGATCGAGCGATTGCTGGTCCGCCAAAGTCGAGTCCGGCAGAAACTTGAGCGCTACCTTGCGCCCGAGACGCGTATCCTCCGCCTCGTACACAACGCCCATTCCGCCGACGCCCAATTTTTCCAGTATTCGATAATGCGAGATGGTCTGACCGATCATGCAGGTCCCGGGGACAAAGAAGATGCATCTTACGCTGCGCTACGAAGCTGGTCAATCTGGCGGCGCACAATCAGCGTTCCGGGACAGCCAAGCGAAGAAAACGCCGCTGCCTACCGGCGGCCTCACTTGACTCCTGTGTCCGCTGGGACTATATGTACGCTGAAAGGGTTCGCGCATGAAGACTCGCGCGGTTTTACTATCGCTTGCAGTGCTCCTAGCGGCGACGGTCGTGCCAGCCGCGCAAGCCCAGCGGCAGTTCACCTTTGCGCGCACCTCCGGCAATCGAGCCGGGCCTCCTTTCTCGCGGCGCATCGGCATGGCACCTCCCTTTGTCCGTCAGCACCGCATGCGCCGTAATTTCCCTAGTTCTCTGTATTTTTGGCCCTACTTCTATCCCGACTACGATTACGGTTACGATTCCGAATCGCAGATAATCGAGACGCCTCCGCCCCAGATTATCGAGCAAGTTGCTCAGCCTGCGCCTGCGCCAGTTGCTCCTGCGCCCGATTCGGTGGTGATTGAACTGCAAGGCGATCATTGGGTGCGCGTCACAAATTACGGTCAGTCGCAAATCGATGGGCAAACCGGCCAGCCTGAGTCCGCACGAGCCGCCAACTCCGAAACGGCCACCGCCCGCCGAGCCGAAGCCTCCGAACCCCCGCGCGAGCTACCGGCAGCCGTGCTCATTTTTCGAGACGGGCACCGCGAAGAAATTGGAAAATATGTAGTCGTGGGAGCAACTCTGTACACCAGCGCGGACTATTGGAGCAGCGGTTCGTGGACACGAAGGGTTCAGTTATCTGCGTTGGACGTTCCCGCAACCTTGAAACTCAATCAGGACCGAGACACACGGTTCACTTTGCCGTCCGGACCAAATGAAGTAATGGTTAGGCCCTGAGTTTTTCCTGCCTCGCTTGTTTCCGCTCAGGGCCCCAATTGTTCTTTGACAAGTTGTCGTTGCTGCGCGCATTGCCGAAGGGCTCGCGCAACCGGGCTAAACGCTTCGCTGCGCGCTCAAATTGGGTCTAGCACGTCGCTCGGCCAACCATGCACCCAATGCTTCCTTGCTTCAACGCCCAGTGCTTCCCCTGACCACCCACAAGGACACCTCAATTCAACCAGCCCGGCGTCAACTTCTTCCACGTTTCTGTTTCCACTCACTACGGCTGAGGTAACGGGGGCCCCGCACCGGGAACACCCGAAGAGAAGCACGTGGACGAACGATTCAGGCATGTTTGCCATTTGCTCCCTCCATGCTGAGTGAACGCTAGCGCGGTAGCAGCTTTCCTGCACATACTGGGATGAGTGAAGATCGGGGCAGAAAAGCGCGTTAGAAAGGACTGCGGGTATCGCATCCTTTTTACATAGTTTACATCTGGTAATACAACTTCCATTCACCCGGATTCCCTGTTTCGGTATATAGTTTCCCCAACTAGCGGGGGCACACATGCCATTGGATTCAGCAGATGTTGCAGCGTCTGGTCTAACTCTTCACACGCGGACATGGGGCGGCGCCACGATCGTCGAATGCAAAGGCCGCCTGACCGTGGAGCATTCCGAAACCATGAAGAGCTACGTGCGGAATCTGCTTCCAGGCGCCCGCCAAATCATCATCGACCTCAAAGATCTCAACCGCATGGACAGCTCCGGCCTCGGTGCGATCGTCGCTTTGTACATCTCGGCGAAAAAGTCGGGCTGCGAGTTGGTCTTGATCAACTACAACAAGTCAATTAAAGATCTCCTCGGTCTCAGCAACCTGCTCTCCGTGTTCGAATCCTGCGCGCAATCCGGCATGCGCTTGCCTTAGACTTCCAACCCGCAGCCGCACTAAAGGTTGTGCCGCGATCCATCGAAAGTTTGAATCGCGGCGATCGGATACGAACCGTTGACACTGCCTTCGACCGCCGTATAATCGTGACTGCCCAGCAGTTAGTAGAGCAAACACCCCTTTGGCGCATCCATACAATCTGGCGCTGTACCTGTCTACGGGAGGCAATCCCCTCAACTCTTACTGGCGCCACCTCGTCGACCCGACTTTTCGCGGGCTCTACCAGGTCAACGCCTTCGATCTCGCCGTCATGATTCCGTATTTCTTGGTGATGGTGGTTCTGGCGATGTACGGCATTCATCGCTATCACCTGGTCTACAACTACTTCAAGAATCGCAAAAATATCCCCGGCCCCCCGCCGGAAATCGCGGAATGGCCCAAGGTCACGGTTCAACTTCCGATCTACAACGAGCGTTACGTCATCGAGCGTCTCATCGAGACCGTCGCGCAATTCGATTACCCGCGCGAGCTCCTCGAAATCCAGGTTCTCGACGATTCCACCGACCAAACCCAGCGCGTCGCCCGCGATTGCGTTGACCGCCACCGCGCTCTCGGCGTCCCGATCACCTACATTCATCGCGACAATCGCGAAGGCTTCAAAGCCGGCGCGTTGCAGGAAGGACTGAAAACCGCAACCGGCGAGTTCGTCGCCATTTTCGACGCCGACTTCATTCCTCCTGCGGATTTCCTTCGCCGCACGGTACCCTATTTTGCAAACTCCAAGTTCGCAATGGTCCAGACGCGCTGGAGCTACATCAACCGCAATTACTCCACCCTCACCGAAGTGGAAGCCATCATGCTCGACGGCCATTTCGCCATCGAGCACTCTTCACGCTATCGCAGCGGCCGCTTTTTCAATTTCAATGGCACCGCGGGCATCTGGCGCCGCGCCGCCATCGAAGACGCCGGAGGCTGGCAGCACGACACCCTCACCGAAGACACCGACCTCTCCTACCGCGCCCAGATTCGCGGCTGGCAATTTCTCTACTTGCCGGAAATCGACTGCCCCTCCGAGCTGCCCGTCGAAATGAACGCTTTCAAGTCGCAGCAGGCGCGTTGGGCCAAGGGTCTGATGCAAACGGCCAAGAAAATCCTCGCTCGCGTGATCCGCGCGGACGTTCCTTTCGCCGTGAAATCCGAAGCCTTCTTCCACCTCACCGCCAACATCAGTTACCCGCTGATGGTTTTTCTTTCCATCATTTTGCTTCCTGCAATGATCGTGCGTTTTTATCAGGGATGGTTTCAGGTGATGGTAATCGACCTGCCGCTTTTCCTCGCCTCAACCTGCTCGATTTCGTCCTTCTATCTCGCGGCCGAGCGCGCTTTCTATCCCAAAACTTGGAAGCGAACGTTCTGGTATTTGCCCTTCGTGATGGCCGTGGGCATCGGCCTCTCGGTCCGCAATTCCGTCGGCGTAATTGAAGCGATCTTCGGGATCAAATCCGAGTTCGTGCGCACTCCAAAATACAAAGTGGAAGCGGGCGCCAAAAAATCGGGCGAGTGGCTGAAGAAAAAGTACCACAAGCGCGCGGGACTGATGCCTTTTGCCGAAGTTGCGCTCGGCGCCTACTTCGCCGCGGCCACCCTCTACGCCATTCAGAACGAAAACTACGCCACGGTTCCCTTCTTCATCCTCTTCGTGTGGGGCTACTTTTACACCGGCTTCATGTCTCTGGGCCAGACCTACGTTGACCGTTTGCGTTTCCTGCGCGCCGGCCGCGCCACCCGACCCGGCCTCATCGGGTCTGGCCCTCTCGGCTTTCCCCGCCTCGCCGAAGCTCCTTTTGACGCCGAAGCCGCGGTAGCGCCGGCATCTTCCGAAATCGGCGCAGTCTCCGCCGACTAACTGGCTCTTGGCGTCGTCATTCCGAGCAAAGTGTCCGGCGCTTTTGTGTTTGCGCGAAGCGCCGGGACATGCAGTCGAGGAATCTCTCTTCGATGTAGGCTGGAGTAGATAAATTGCCAGTTAATCATTCTGTTTTGCCCGCTCGGAGTTGATTTTCCTTGGACTAGCCGAACGGATTCTCGTCCGCGCTGGGTCCGTAAATCGATGGCAACGGCACATCCAGCATCCGCAGATACACCGAAAGCTGTCCTCGATGATGGTAGCCATGATTCAACAAAATTGAGCGCAGCACTCCGATCCGTGGCGCCGATAGCACGGCTTTCCCGTTCCTCGTCAGCGTCCAGGTGGACGCCAGCCGGGCGTCGTCCATCGTCTTCAACGTCTCCTTCGCGCTTTCGACACTCTTCGAGAAAGTATCCAAAATTTCCTGCCGGCTCTTGGCCTGCGGCTGCGAAAAGTTCGGCACTTCCCTGGTGTCGTTCACGATTGCCGTCGCAAAGCCGCCCGGCAACGACGCAATGTGCAGCGCCAATTGGCCCAACGAAAACGATTTCGGGTGCGGTTTCCATCCAAGTTTGTCGTCCGGAATTCGCTCCAGGACCCGCCTCGTGGTTTTTGCTTCCTGATCAAGCTCAGCCAAAATGGAATCAATCGCTCTCATGTCCTTCTCCTTTGATTTACGTTCCACGCGAATCTTTTGCGTGCCACCGTCGGCGCGGCGGCACCGACGCTTAGCGCGTCGCCGTCTTCCCTGGCGCTGGCGCCTCCGCGCGCTTTCGCACGCTCTCCTGTATGTGCGACCAGCCTTTTCCGACCCCTTCCCGGTGATTGCTCTGAATCAGTCCAAGCGCCGTGTGGTGAAAAACAATCAGCGTTCCGCCGTCCACTTCGCTCAGCCGCCACTGAATGTTCGACGCCACCGGATACGACATGAACATCGGCCCGGTGATTTCCAGCAGCGTGGGCCGCTTGATGGCCTGGATGTGTCCCCAGAAGTGCCCGTTTTCGTCCCCAAGGTCGCGATACCATCTGCCGCCCGGCCGCAGCTCGAGCTTCATCGGCATCGGCTGCCCGTCTGGCGTGTCAAACGCCGCCCCGAGCTGTTCCACGAGCGCTGCAAACGTCACGTCCAGTGGCGCTCGAACATGGATTTCCTGATTCACCTCCAGCGTCAAATCTTCAATGGATCTTCCGGCTGTCCCTGCGATCGCTGCGGCTTTCGAACTCATGTCTCCTCCTGAGATTCAAATTGAATCAGTTTTCTTTTCCATCTTCTTTTCAGCACGTTCCTTGATGCGAGCCAACTGGTGCTCCCAGAACCGTTCGAATTGCCCTGCCCACTCGTGCAACGGCCGAATCCCCTCCGCGTTGGTTCGATAAAGCATTTGGCGACCATCACGCCGCACGTGGACAAGGCCAACGTCGCGCAGCACTCGAAGGTGCTTCGAGACGGAAGGCTGCTCCAGCCCAAGCATCGCCACAATTTCGCCAACCGGCCGCTCCTGCAGCGCGAGATAGTTCAGTATCTCGCGCCGGCGAGGCTCGGCAACAGCGTTGAAGGCGTCTGAAGTGGTAGCTGCTCGTGCCATGGCCGAGATATTACATTCCCATATAGGAATATGTCAAGCCCCAATTGCACCCTCCCAGGCGACGCAAAGAGACCTGTCTCACTCGCTAGCAAAAACGCGACGACAAGGCGCACTCCCGGGGGTGCAAAAGTACCTCTTGGGCAGTACGGTTGGGCCATTCCTCCGTAGTAGCCGCAACTGTACCGTATGGGTGCGGGACCCCGGCGCCCTGGGTGCGCCGGACCGCTCCTCTGCATGAAAATAGGCGTGATACCGAACGAACCACCAACTTTGGGGCTGCGCACCAAGTTTCTGCTTTCGTTGGTACTGACTACGACGAGCCTGAGCTGCGCCACCCTGCTCGTCGTGCGCCACACCGCGAAGAAGCATCTGCAGCAGGAGATCGCCACCGACGCCGGCAATTCGGCGTTGACTCTCCAACTGCTGTTGCATCAACGCGAAGCGCTACTCAGCCGGAAAGCCAGCCTGCTGGCAACACTCGCGTCGGTAACTCTGGACGACGACCCCACCCTGCAAAACTCGGCGGACGACCCGCTGGCTGCCGAGGGAAACGATCTGGTGATCCTCGCGGACGGCTCCAACAAGATTACGGCGCTGCACACCAACAATCCCAGTTTCAAAATCGCCGACGCCCAGCAATTGGTCCTGCATTCGGCAGGGCGAACCGGAGCGGATTGGTGCTATGCCGGCGGCAGCCTGTATCAGGTCGTCGTCCAACAGGTGGAAAACCACTCAGCTGAAACAGGCGACAAGCGGGAAACCGTTATAGTGGGACGAGAGATTGGATATTCGGTTGTCCACGATCTAGGAAGGGTCTCGGCGGGCGAGGTGGCGTTCAGTTACCAGGGCAACATTGCTGCCAGCACGCTGACGCCGCTAAACGAATACGATCTGGGCGCGAAGATGCGGGCTGCTCCGCAACTGGGAGATGTTCAGATCGGTGGCGAGGAGTTTTATGGCCTCTCCCTGCCGCTGATGAAGGGCGCATCGCCTCCGGCGCGGATTGTAGTTCTGAAGTCGTATAAGGCTGCGGCGGCATTCCTGAGTGAAATCAATCGGCTGTTGATCGGCCTCGGCGGGCTGGCGCTGCTTGTCGCCATGTGGCTGGCATTCATCATCTCCGAAACGTTCACGCGGCCCCTGGCGAAGCTGGATAAGGGCGTTCAGGCGCTCGAGAAAGGAGACTTCGACTTCCCTCTTGATGCGCGCGGCGACGACGAAGTCGCGCGCGTTACTCGGGCCTTCGATCACATGCGCGGAACGCTGCAAAAAAACGAGCTGCAGAAGAGGAAACTGGAGGAAGAGCTTCGGCAGTCGCAGAAGATGGATGCCCTGGGACGCTTGGCCGGCGGAGTGGCGCACGATTTCAACAATCTATTGACGGTGATCAAGGGCCACAGCGACCTGATGATCGAGCGATTGCAGCCCGCTGACCCGTTGCTGGGAAGCAGTCAGCAGATCCGCAGCGCGGCCGACCGCGCCGCGTCGCTGACTCGCCAAATGCTGGCGTTCAGCCGGAGGCAGGCGCTCGAGCCCACCGTTTTCGACATGAATGTCCTGGTGACGGATATGTGCAAGCTGCTGAAACGGCTGATCCACGAAGATGTCGAGTTTTCTTTCCGGGCGGACGAGTCACTGGGAAAAGTAAAGGCCGACACCGGGCAGATCGAACAGGTGGTCTTGAATTTGGCGGTGAATGCCTGCGACGCCATGCCTCAGGGCGGAAAGCTGACCATCGAAACCAAAAATGTTTTCGTCGACGAGGAATATGCGCGGACGCGCCCAACCGTTCCGTGCGGAAATTACGCGGTGCTCAGTGTGACCGATACCGGGCATGGAATGGACGCGGAAACCCAAGCGCGAATGTTTGAGCCGTTTTTCACCACGAAAGAGAATGGGAAGGGCACGGGCCTGGGACTTGCGACCGTATACGGCGTGGTGAAGCAGAGCGAGGGATTCATTTGGGTGGAAAGCGCGCCGGGGCGTGGGAGCCGCTTTGAAGTCTACCTGCCGCAGGCTCGGCAAACCACGGCGGAGCCGGTGCGAGGGGAAAAAACAAAAACCACTCTCACCCGGGCCAGCGAGACCGTCCTGCTTGCGGAAGACGAGGACGCCGTGCGCGAGCTGGCGTGCGAATTCCTTTCCGCCGCGGGGTATCGCGTATTTGCCGCCGAAAACGGCGAGAAGGCCCTGAAGATTGCCGAGACGTTGTCCCAGCCGATTCACCTGCTGGTCACCGACGTGGTGATGCCCCGAATGCGCGGCACGGAACTCGCCAGAAAATTGAAGTCCCTCCAGCCGGATATGAAGGTGATTTACATGTCGGGCTATTTGGGAGAAGAAGGCAGCGAGGAATTCCTAAAGGACTCCGAATATCTCCAAAAACCATTTTCCCGCGATAGCCTGCTGCACCGGGCCGGCGTCGTCCTCAACGAAGGCTCCTCGATGGCCGGCGCAGTCCCCGAACTGCACATCGCGTAACCGACAGATTCGCTTGGCACAACCTGAAGGATGTAGATAGGTATCAGTCGATGGCGGGAGAACCGGCTGTCCGCTTAATCGTGTCAAAACTCGGTGGCACGCGAGCCATCAGTCACCTCCAAAGAGCGTGGAAGGTTGTACGGTCTTAAGGGGAATCGTCGGTGAGCTATTGAAGTTTTTATCTACGAAAAGGTATGTGAACCGCTATTTGCTAGGCTTGGCTGGGTTGGGAGCGCTCGGTGGTGGACCTGGTTCGGGACCCTTGTAGACCCAGCCGGTTTCGAGGATTTTTGAATTCGGCTGACTCTTCCAACTTTGCAGGAACCGCTCGTTTGTTGCGGCAGATGGATAAGTCATGCAGCCCCCATTGCCTGGAAACTTGTCAAAGTTCGTATAGATGTAATTGGGGAAGGCAACCTCCCATTTGGCCTTGTCTTTATAATCACCGCTAAAGATAGCGCTGACGTATGTGTGAGTCGGTGTCGTCATCTCGCACAGGACGGACACCTCGCCGGTAGCGTGCGGCGCGGCATTCGTTGGGCTTGGTATATTTGCAACGGGGACGGGAGCCGCGCCGCTGGGGGCAGGCGCAGACGACGGCGCGGCGGTTGAGCCGGGCGCGAAAGCCGCAGCGGTCTGGCCATACTTCCACCCGGTCAAAATGGACTTGGCCCCGGCGGCGAATTGCTTCATGTAGGTCTGTGCCTGTTGGTTTGAGACGTAGTGGATACAGGTCGGCACCCCGTTCTTCTGGTTGTACTTTGCTGCGAGAAACTGAGTGAAGCCCTTGGCCATATCTGTGTAGGCGCTGTCCGGGGCGGCGAAGATGTCGCTGTAGTAGCTGATTCCATTTCCGGCGATAGCTCTACAAATCCAATACGACCCTCCCCCTGCGGCCGGAGCGGGAACCTGGGCGCGGATGGACGATGTAGTCAGAGGTAGAAAGAATGGAAGGACCGCGGCAACAAACATCACGGCCGTCCGGGCGACGCTTCGTTGAGAGATGCTTGCGGAAACCATGAAGCATTTCCTCCAGGCAGGCGTTTTATTATGGCTGCCAATCCACGTCCACGATTTTGTAACGGTCACTGTTCGCTGTAACGAACGCGCTCCTGCCCTTGGTTACTACATCGCTTGAAGAGCCTCTGCGGCATTCCGTTGACCCAAATTGTTCTTTCGGATACTGGGCGCGCAGAAATTTCTGGAACGCCCCTTCGGGGTGTGACGTCGGTGGCAATGTAAACAGCGTCGAGACATAGTAATTGGGGTGGGACGCGGATGGTGCGCCGGTTGCAAAGCAATAACCGTAGGCCAAGCCCGGCGCGGTCGCGGTAGCGGTAGAAGGCGTTGTCGGCGGACGTGACGACGGACTGCCGGCAGCCTTGGGCCGAGTGGCGGTAGCGGAACGTGGACGCTCCGCCTCCAGCGCCTTTTCGTATTGTGTCTGCGCGGCGGAGGGAGGCGGCGGAGCAGCGGGCGCCGGGGCGGCAGCGGGCTGACGATTGAGCGCCGGCGCGCCGTTCCATGTCCATCCCGTGTCGACGACTTTCTTGCCGTTACTGCGCCATTGGGCTTCGATAGCGCGCTGGCCATCCGACAGATGCTGCAGGTCAGCGGTGGGCTTGTATGCGTAGCCGCAAGTGACTCGATCGGTGACGTTGTATTTTGATCGCAGCATATCCGCGAACGCGGCTTGGTATCCACCCGTGTCGCCGCTGCGTCCCGGAACTACTTCAAACAGAGCGCTGAAATACACCGTGTCGCCACCGGGGACCGTGTTGCATGACACATATCCCGGCACGGTGGTCCCCCCCTGGGCCCTGGCTGAAAGGGCCGTAGTGAAGATGAGGACCAATGTGTAGGCGAACAACTTCACTTTCATCGCCGACCTCCTAACCGGGATTCCCGTTTTGGCTTCTCGAATGGCGTCTCTTATACACCCAGCAGTTTGCTAAGTGAAGCGAATCGAATCTCCCATCTCGGGAGACGCCAAACCCAGTTCGCGTTGATCGTCCAATCGAAATGTTTGTGGCCAATTCTTGGAATGTCACCACTCCACGCCGGCCCTTCTCAAGAATCTGGCTATTTCCCCATACAAGGGCGATTTAAGACTCACCAAATATCTCGCGCGATAGTAGTAGAGATTGGTTTCGGTGTCGAACTCACGGGCCGTGTAGCGGAAGAAGTTCGTCATCGAACCTGAGAAGTTGCGTCAACGCGATCTTCGAGCTGCTCGGCAAGCTCGGCGCGTACAATGCTATTGATTGAGCAGGGGGATGCTCGATGCCCTCGCGGGCTGCGGCATCGACTTCAGATAAGCGAAGATGTCGGCGAGGTCCTGGTCCGGAACCACTTTTTCCGTATAGGGTGGCATCTGTCCCGTGGGATGCCGGACGTAGCTGATCAGGAACGCCAATGAAAGTGGCGGAGGGCCGATGCGCGGTCCCGTTGAGGCTCCCTGCCCCTCATACCCGTGGCATTGGTAGCACCCGTAGGCGAGGAAGAGTTTCTTGCCATTCGCGGCATTGCCGGTTGGGGCCTCACCGGCCTGCGACGCGGGCGCTTCTGACTTCAGGAAGGCGTAAATATCCGAAAGCTGCTCATCCGATGCAGTCGCAGCCGAAACAGCGGGCATCGTCCCCGATGGCTGGCGGACGTATCCGATCAGCGCCGGCAGTTCAACTGGAGGAGGGGCGATTTGTGGAGCGAGCTTCGTGCCTTGTCCTTGAGCCCCGTGGCAGGCCATGCAGCCGGCGCTCGTGAATGCGCGCTTCCCGGCATCCACCTTCGCAGTGGACCCGCCGGCTGATTTCCCGGCGTCCGTCTGAGCTTGCGCGCACACGCAGGCGCCGGTCAGCACTAGCAGCACAGCGATACGCACTGAAAAGCGCCGAAAGTTCCCCACGTATGCCCTCCCTATTCGCGCGGAAAATCCAACCATGAAAAATCGTATCAGCGCGGCTGCGTCACTACATCCACTAACGCAGGATTTCCGCCTTTCACCACGGCGATGGCGCGCTTGATTGCCGGCGCCAGCTCGTTCGGATCATTTATCGGGCCTTCTCCATGCACACCCATGCTTTGCGCCAGCTTGGCGTAATCAATAGGCGGATCGGTGAGCACGTTGCCGATGCTGGCGCGCGTAATTCCCCGATTGTGGCGGTCCGCCATGATTTGAATTTGCATCAGCTCCTGATGATAGGCGCGGTTATTGTGCATGATGATGAGCAGGGGAATGCGGCTGTGCGCTGCCGTCCATAGCACGCCGGGCGCGAACATCGCATCGCCGTCATTCTGAATGCTTACGGTCAGGCGACCATGCTTCCGGTTCCCAAGTGCCGCTCCTACCGACGCCGGCAAGCCGTAGCCGACGCCAAAACCGCCCTCCGTGCCGATGTAGTGATAGTGTTTGTTGAAATCCCAAAGGCGCAGGGGCCAGCGGCTCACGAACTGGCAATTCGATACCAGTGACCAATCTTCGTCCTTTATCTGCGCCCAAAGCTCGGCGGACATCCGAGCCGTGCTCACGGGGCTGGCGTTCCATCCGGGTGCGGCGGCCTCGCGGTTTCGATCCAGAGCTTGCTGGTGAGCCGTGGCGAGCTTTTTCCCGCGATCCTCGAAGGTACTCTTCCGGTCGTCGGTAATCTGGCGCTTCACAGCTTCGATCAGCGAAGGCAGCGTGGCCTCGGCATCAGCTGCTATCGCCACGTCAACCGGCTGGTATCGCTGAAAATCCTGATAGTTGCTCTTCAGATAGAGATCGTTGGCCGTGATGCTGATGAGCTTCGCACCAGGCTTGGTCGCCGAACGCACCACCGGATAGACCTGTCCGTGAACGGAATGCACGGTGCTCCAAAAGTCCGTCAGCTCCAGGCCGGCGATCACGTCGGCGGTGTCAATCACCGCGCCCGCTCGTTCGGTCTGATTCAGCGGATGCCGCGTGGGAAAATTCATCCGTCCATTGCGATCGACTACCGGTGCTTGCAGAAGTTCCG
>DATDMO010000142.1:0-7829 GCA_036518755.1 Candidatus Acidiferrales bacterium
CAGATATGCCACGCCGCTTTGGCGCTGGCGGCTGCGGGAGTTCTCAAAGGCAAGCGCACGGCGGCTTATCCGGCGCTCGAGCCGGATGTGCAGGCGGCCGGAGCGGACATCGTCAATTCGGAAGCCGTGGTCGATGGCCACATGATTTCCGCGCGCGCCTGGCCCGACCATCCTGTCTGGATGCGCGAGTTTATCAAGCTGCTGCGCCAAAAAGCGCCGGTGCAGGAGCAGCGCGCCACCGCGCGATGAGCGCGTTCGCAAAAAATGAAGGAGACGAAGCCGATGAAGCTTGCAGTAAAGATGAAGCTTGCATTCAAAATGGCCGCCGCATTCGCCGCGTTTTGCTTGCTCACGGCGCTCGTAGCCGTGCGGGCCGACGCGCCCAAGACGGAAATGGTCACTTTCCCCAATGGCACCGGAACTGTGAGCGGATTTCTCGCCACGCCCGAAAAGCCCGGGCGCTATCCGGCGCTGGTGGTGATCCACGAATGGTGGGGACTCACCGACTGGGTGAAGGAACAAACTGAGAAGCTGGCCGGCCAGGGATACATCGCGCTGGCGGTGGACCTTTACCGCGGTAAAGTGACCTCGGATCCGGAAGAAGCTCACGAGCTGATGCGCGGATTGCCCCAGGACCGCGCCGTCAGCGACCTGCAAGCTGCCTTCGCGTACTTGTACGCGCGCAAGGATGTGGACCGCGATCACATCGGCACCATCGGATGGTGCATGGGCGGAGGCTTTGCCTTGCAGTTGGCGATTCATCAGCCGCGCCTCGCCGCTTGCGTGGTGAATTACGGCGCGCTCCCCACCGATCCCAATGACCTTCAGCAAATTTTCGCGCCGATACTCGGAAATTTCGGCGCCGACGACCGCGGGATCACTCCTGCCGACGTCCAGGACTTCGAAAAATCGATGAAGGGAATGAAGCGCCAGATCGACGTGAAGATCTACGATGGCGCCGGGCACGCATTCGAAAACCCCACCAACACCAACGGATACCGCCCCCAAGCTGCGGCGGATGCGTGGGCGCGCACCTTGGCCTTCCTGAACAAGACGATGAAGTAGTCCGGACTAAACTAGGATGGCTGTCACCACGGAAATCGCGCCGAATATCTATCGCATCTCGATTTTTGCTCAGTGGGGCAATCTGCAGTTCAATCATTTTCTGGTGAAAGACGATGAACCGCTGCTCTTCCACACCGGGCTGCGCGGAATGCACGCCGAGATTCGCGAAGCCGTGTCGAAACTCATCAGCCTTTCCGAGTTGCGTCACATCAGCTTCAGCCATTTTGAGTCAGACGAGTGCGGATCGCTCAATGAATGGCTGGCTGCAGCGCCCAAGGCCGATGTGATTTGCAGCCAGCTTGGCGCCCTCGTCAGCGTAAACGACTTCATTGGCCGGGAATCGCGCGCCCTCGCTGACGGCGGCACCTTTGCGACGGGCAAGTACCGCTTTCGCTACTGCCAGACTCCCCATCTGCCCCACGGCTGGGACGCCGGTGTCCTCTTCGAAGAAACCCAGGGAACATTGCTATGTTCGGACCTGTTCCATCAGACCGGCGACGTCGAACCGCTTACCTCTGCCGATGTCGTGGGCCGCTCGCATCAGGCGTTGAAGGAATATCAGGCGGGCATTCTTGCGGACTATGTGCCTTACACGCCGCTCACCGCGCGGAATTTGAAAAAGCTCGCCGACCTAAAGCCCAAAACGCTCGCCATCATGCATGGCTCTAGTTTTACAGGTGACTGCGCCCGGGCGCTCGATGATCTCAACGTGGCGTTGCGCGATGTCTTCGGTCCGCGGACGTAGAAGAAGATTCGAGGAAACAGCAACCGCGCGCCGTCATTCTGAGCGAAGTGTCCCGCGCCCTTGGCCTTGCGGAAGCGCCGGGACACGCAGTCGAAGAACCTCTCTTGCATGTACCAGCCATCGCACTCGTAGAGGAAGAGAGGTCGTTCGGTTCCGTCGCGCGCCCGGTCAGCGATTCAAGCGCCGCAGCAATTCTTGCAATCGGGCGCGGTCCCCGGTGCCCATGTTCGTGAACTCCACGCCAATCCCTTTTCCCGCCGCCGCGTAGCGGACCACGCCGTGGATCCGCATCTCCCCTTCCGGCAGCGCGAACAGCATCTCAATGTTCGTGCCGGTTGCAATGGTCAAGGGTGTCGCTATAAATACTCCGCCGAGGCTGAGATCGGATACGCGCGATACGTGGCGCTGTTTTTTCTTGGCTAGTTGCCACGCTACCCAAACGCCCGCCGACACGGCGACGCGTGCGGCCTTGCGGTTTTCTTTCGTTCCGGTGACCATCGCTCCAATCAACCTCGCCCCAATGCTCTATAGAATGCACTGGGGCGCCGGAATCATCCAGCCCCAAGTGTCTTTCATGTTCGAGCCGCGCAAGCGCATTCCTGCTCGCCGCGTGGCGGCGTAGCATAACCCGACTAGTAACGTTTCCATCGCGCTAAATACGGACGTTGCTGTGCCCCATTTTCACCGAACTTTCGCTGCGCAATAAACGTTTCGAGCGTGCAGAAATTGCAGTGTCGTTTCGTCGGGTCGAAGGCTCCTGCGCTCCGCCAATCCGGTTGTAACCACCTTGTGCTTAACGGCTTACGGTCCATCGTCCCGCGATGGCTGCAAGCGTGCCTATGTACTAGTACTAAGTCGATTCGCCGGAGGACAAAGCAATGAGCGAAGAAAGACATTACACGATCGTGCGTTCGTCTACGCCCCGTTGGGTCGGTATTGCAGTGGGCGCGCTGGCGATGGTTTCGCTGGGGGCGTCGGGCGCGGCCTGGATGGCTTCGAGCCGGTCAAGCGCGCTTGAGCAAGATCAGGCGACGCGGAGCCAGCAATTCAAGCAGCAGGAAGACGCGCTGGACCGGCGGATCGCCAGGGCTGAGGACACCAACGCGCAACTGCGAGGCGAACTACGTCTTGTAACGAGCAAAATGAAGCTCACGCAAGGTGAGTTGACGCGCGCGCGCCGTACCGCCGCTCAAATCAAGGACGCCAATGCCAGGCAGCTCGCCGATCTCCAGACCAACCTGAAAGGGCAGCTCGCGACGAAGGCCAACGTCGATGACGTGAATAAGATTGGCACCGATGTCGATGGCATCAAGACGGATCTCGAAGCCACGAAGAACGGCATGAAGATGACGCGCGACGAATTCGGAACCCTGATCGCCAAGAACCACGATGAAATCGAAGAGCTTCGGCGCGTGGGTGATCGGGACTACTACGAGTTCACCATCAATAAGAAGGGGCGGCGCCAAAGGGTGGGAGACGTGATGGTCGAGCTTCGGGGCGTCAACACCAGGCAGAACCTGTACACGGTGTCGCTGTACATCGATGACTCGCGCTACGACAAGAAGAATCGCTCGGTGAATGAGCCGATCTACTTCTTCACACACGGCAAGGGTCGTGCGCCGATGGAGTTTGTCGTGAATCAGGTAGGCAAAAACAGAATCAGCGGCTACCTGAGTGTGCTGAAGTCGCAATCCGCGCACGCGCAGAGCGCCGGCAACTAGCTACAGCAGCTACCCACGCGAGCGAGGATCTCGGTATACATGTGCCGCGTGGCACCACATAGCGGCGATCTGGAATCATGAAACCATCCGAGCCGGTCGCTACGTGGCTGCCCAGGTCCGATGGTGCGGTCTTTGGATTCCGGGAGTGTCGTCGGCCACTCGGAAATAACGGCGCAAGTCCTGATAACGCGGTAATTGGAAAAGTGAAGCGCTACTTTAAATGGACGGTTAGGCGACTAATAGGGAGTTATCCCCCGGCGGCCAGGGTCGATCGCTAATAGTAAGGCGACAACGTCAAGTCGAGTCTAACCAGCCGTGCGCGTCTGCTCCGGCGAATGGATATAGAGTGATTCTTGATCCAGATGTCTCGGACGCGCTGCCCCAGGAAGTTCGATAGCGTAGCGCACCTCGCGCGCGTGATCGGCAGCCTGGCGCTTCGCGTTGTAGACGCTCGAAAATTTCCAGAGCATTTTGATGAAGTTCGTCTGCCCCTTCGCCAGAAAGCTCGCGGCCATGAAAAACGTGTCCTTCAAGGCGGCGAGGCCGAGATGCTTTTGATTGAGGACCTGCTGAGTGCGCACCAATTCCTGGTAGAAGCGGTCGAGCGGTAGTGTGGTCGGCAGAACGGCATGCTGCACGTCGAACAGGCGATAATCGCGTGTGGTGAAGTGGCGCGATTCGGTCACCCAGGTCTCCGTGCCCGGATACGGCGTATTCACCGTAATGTGAACAATCTCCGGCACTGAAAGCGCCCATTCGCGCACGGCCTCGAAGTGCCGTTCGTCCCAGTTAGGGTCGGCAATGATATTCAAGGCGGTGTGGATTCGGAGCTCACGCGCGCAGTCGAGCGCTTCGAAGTTCTTCTTGACCGTGACGCGCTTGCGGTGGGCCTTCAGTCCTTCATCGTCAATCGCCTCGAGGCCAAGGAACATGTATTTGAGGCCAAAGCGCTTCCACATGCGAAAGATCTCTTTATTTCGCAGGAGAACGTCGCCGCGCGTTTCGAGGTAATACTGCTTCCGGATGTTGCGGCGCTCGATCTCGCGGGCCAGCGCCAAACCGTGGTCGGAATGGATGAATGCGACGTCATCCACGATGAAAACGCCGGGCTCGCGGACGCTGGCGAGGTCTTCGGCCGCGACCTCGGGGTCTAGCTTGCGATAGTTGCGGCCGTAGAAGGTCCAGGCACTGCAAAACGAACAGTCCCAGGGGCAGCCGCGCGTAAATTCAATGGACGCGCATGGGTCGAGCACGCCTATAAAGTACTTCCCACGCTTGGCGGTCAGATCGCGTGCAGGATGGAGCGCGTTGAGATCTTCGACGAGATGCGGTGCGGGGCCGTCGCCATAAACGCTCGTAATGCCGGGAAGGTTACAAAGCGTCGTCGGCTCCTTGGTCGCTTCAAGTACCTTCGGTGTGATGCCTTCGCCTTCACCCCGCACGATGCAGGTGATGGCTCCCTCGGAATGGGCAAGGATTTCTTTCGCAGTGAAAGACGCACTATGGCCGCCCGCAAAAATGAAACAATCTGGAAGGCGCCGCTTGGTTTCCTTCGCGAGATCAACCACTTCGGGGATATTGGCCAGATAGTTCAGCGAATACCCGACGGCTTCGGGCTTCCACTCATCCAGAACGCGGAAGTAGTCACGGTGACGGAAAACTTGGAGGTCAAGAAGCCGCGCGTCGTGACCGGCCTTTCGCGCCGATTGCGCCACCAACTCAAGCCCCAGTGGCTCCAGGCGCAAGTAAATCTCCGAGTACATCAACGGACTGGGATGTACAAAAAGAACCCTCATTCTGCCCTCCTGCGTTTATTGGCGGGCAGCGTCCATTCCTCACGGGGGGATTTCCCGTACTAGAAACAAATGCGCCAACAACGTGCCGTGAGATGCATATTTGGGTGTCAGCGATGCCCGAAGCTGAACGAGCAATCATCCCCGGGCATTGCAGATAACCCCTGATATCCGAGCCGGTCGCTACGATGCATGAAGGAAAGCATAGCGGGGAGTCTGTTTTGTAATCGTGGAATCACGGTCCTGCTGGCCGAAACCTGGGATTGAAATTCGTATCGACTGTCGGGGTCGGGCACTCAGACGCGCCTCCTGACGAGCACAAATCGCCCAGCGCGACCCCGAAGTCGCCCGGAGACGCAAGCCCAACCAGAGGCTCGGCGTATATTGCATAGTCGCGACCCACAGGCAGGCGCTCGATCGCAAACGTGCCATCGAACTGCAGCGAATTGGTCGTAGCACTGCAGCTCCAGCCGCCAAGCGTTCCGGCGATCACCGATCCCGTATCCGCATCCACCGCCACTACGTGCGCGCCGAAAATGCCCGTCAAGGATTCACCCGGGCCGGGGGCCGGTAAGCTCGCCAGTGAAAATGGATTCGCAGGAAGCACTCGCCCCCGTATTGCTCCCACGTTCACCGTGTCCGACGGGTCCGGGTACTGCACGCGAATCCCAGTTCGGTCGTCGTCCGATAGCGGCGCGTCTGGCGCGGCGCCCGTCGGCCTGTTGCCAAGAAATTCTCCGGGCGGTGGCGCGAACGGAAACATGATCGCCCGCCATACCGCCGAATGATCGAAGCCCAGCCAATGCCCAAGCTCGTGTGTTAGCAGCGACTCGAGATCGTACGCGCCTTTGCCCTGTGCCGTGGCCAGCGCCGAGGGGGTTGCGAAGCTCGCCTGCCCATCGTTGCGAAAAAGCGTGTCTGCATCGAGAATTTGCCCGGCAAAAGCCGCTGGTCCGCTCGATCCCACCGACGCCCCGGGCGCGTTCGCAGTGATCGTGCGCGTAAACGCCAGCACGCCGCTTGAAAATGCCGCGCTCGATTCGTTGAAACAGATGGTATTCAGTCCGTCCGCATCGCTTTCCGCGTCATTGGTGCAGGCATTCGCATCGGCCACACGCCCCAGCGGAGCAAGCAGTCCCGGATGGGCGGTCGCGTTGAATGTAGTGCCGCCCACGCCGGACCACACACCGAACGAATCCGTTATCGCCTGTTCGATTTCAGCGAGCCGCGCGGTTCCACTCGCGGCAACCGTAAGAAGCGCATTTGCCGCCCCGGGCAGTGAAGTGCTCCAACGCCGGTTCAGCGGAGTAGCCGCCGAAAGGTTCCAGCGGTTGATTGCGGGACATCCTCCCGCTTGGGGAATCGTGGTATCGACCAAATAAGCGCTCGCCGTGGGATCGAGCGCCATCGTCAGCATGAGCAGCGCTGCCATCGCCAATGCGCCCCAGCCTCTCACTTTGCCGCTCCTTCCGCGCCTCGCAGCGCCGCGTCCACGCGCGCGTGCAGCATATCAAGTGGCGCGCGGCGAATCCCTGCGGCCGCATAGCGCCGCGTTACCGGATCGAACGTCGCAAACGAAGCGGTATCCTGGGTGGCGCTTTCACGGCCCGTCGCCGGATCGCGCCGGACGCGGAAAGTTCCTTGCTCCCAGCTCACCACGGAGAAATCGCCACGCGGCGTCGGCTCCAGGAATAGCAGCACCTCCTCGCCCGCTCGGAATCGTGGCACGCCTGAAACATTCGACGTGAGGTTCCCGGCGCGCCCGCCGAGCAACCGCACTGTGATTTGCGCTGGCGCGGCCCCTCGCCAAACTTCTTCCACTGCGAAATTGGTAAACGTCCAAATCTCGCCCGCATCTTGGTTCGTGGAATTTCCCAGGCATCGCGCGCGAACGATCACTTTCGCCGTCCGCGACATTTTCTCGAGCGTCATTCGCTCGATGGTCGTTGCCCTCGCCGCGCTCGCGCCATAGGTTGCGACCAGCAGCGCCAGGCAGGCTGTTATCGTGCTTCGCATTTGTCTCTCCCTTGTCATTTCACTTCCAGCATTCCGGTGGCGATGGCGCGATCGTTATTCAGAGTTGTGATCACGAGCGCGCGCACGCCCGGAAGCGTGGTGCTTGCAATCTGCAAGTCCAGTTCAATGGTGCCGGGGAAAATTCCGGTTACGGCGGACGCTGTTACGCCAATGTCCGCCGCGCCGGGCGCGCCACTCGGACCAGTGAACGCATACGTGAAGGTTGGGTCCAGGCCGTTGCCGTGGACGCAGATGCTCACCGTGGCCGTTCCCGATGTCGGACGAGTGACCGCGAGCGGCGAGCCTTGTATGCCGCAGGTTCCACTCGTTAGAAATCCGATGAAATCCACATTGATTGGCGACGACGCGGCGGCCGTCGTCGGGTCAACCACAACGATGTTTTCCCCATCAGCCTCGGGAGTCCCGGAACTCAGCGAAATCGTGCCCTCTGACACGTCGAATGGCACGATCACGAATGGAACAGGATTG
>DATDMO010000143.1:0-15043 GCA_036518755.1 Candidatus Acidiferrales bacterium
TTCCGATGGTTCCGCGCATTCTCGCGATGGCCGCTTGGCTCGTTCTGCTTGCGTCATCCTCCGCATGGTCATGTACCTGCTCCCAAGCCTCGCCTGGACAATGCCCGGGGTTGCAGCAGGCCGACAGCATCTTTCTGGGCACGGTTACGACCATCCAGGAAATGCCAAATGCACCGGCGGCGCCGCGACCTTCCTCGCAGGATCAGGAGACTAACTCGGCGGAAAATCCTTCGGTTAATGCCTCCGGCGCACCCGTGGACACCATCGCGGCGCGGCTCACGCGTTACCATTTTCATATCGACGAGCAGTTTGCCGGCGCCGAGTCCGCGACGGCTTCCGAAATCGACATTTTTTCCGGTGGCTCGGATGCCGATTGCGGCTATCGCTTCAAAGCAAACGGTCAATATCTTGTTTTCGCGCACCGTGGCAAGGATGGGCGGCTGCTCGCGACGATCTGCGACGGCACTCGGTCCGCGAGCGACGCTCGGGCGCTTTTGCCGCAGTTGCGCGCCATGCGTGACGGACGCCGCGTCGCTTCTGTCTTCGGCGTTCTCCGCCGCGCCGATCCACCTTTCCTGACTGCTACAAATGATCCCGACGACCCCTTGCCCAACGTATCGGTGAAAATTCGTTCGCGCGACGACCGCTTTGAGACCAGCACGGATGCCGATGGCGTCTACCGCTTTTACGACGTCCATGCGGGCGAATACACTCTCACAACCGACCTGCCCGCCGGCACGGGGCTAACTCAAAAGTCTCTTGGAAGTTTGCAGCCATTCACGATTCCAGACGGCGCATGTTTCGAATACGATGTCGATGCCCTTCCCACAGGTTCCATTCACGGCAGTGTGCTCGGCCCGGATGGCAAGCCGCTGGATCTTGCCTCTCTTGAACTTTATCGTGCAGGAAACTATAGCTCCTCCCGCCCTGGTTTGTGGGCGTTCCAGGGAGCCGAGGGCGGTTTTGATTACGATCACATCGGACCGGGAGACTACATCCTCGTATTCAATCGGGCGAATCGCATGAACCCGAACGCGCCCTTCAAGCGCGCATTTTATCCCGGTGTCGCGGACCTGAGCGAAGCCCAGCCGATTCATCTTGACGATGGACAGAACCTCTCGAGGATTGATATTCACGTCAGCGATCGGTACGCTGCGCGACGGCTTCGCATCCAGTTGAAATGGATCGGCGCCAAGCCGTCGGGGAACGTTACGGTAGCGGTTAAAGCCGACCAAGGCGAGAATCCGGCTGCGGACATAATTGGAGACGATTTGTATGAGGTTACGCTGCTCGAGTCCGCGAGCTATGAGATTTCCGCCTGGGAGGATCTCGATCCCGCGCGCGCCCCAACGCATCGGAGGCGCAAGGCCGATTGCCCGCCGCCCGCACGCGTGAATGCTACTTCGGTGAGCGTCTTGGGCTCGGATGCGAACGTTAAGAAGGTAACTTTGACATTCGCCAGGCCGGGATGCGGCGAGACCCAGCAACAATAGAGCTGTATCTGAATGCCGCTGTTCGAGGGGCAAGATGGCTGATATCCGACCCTTTCGCGCCTATCGCTACGACTCCCACCGAGTCGCGCTTAAAGATGTCCTCACGCAGCCCTATGACAAAATTACTGCGGCGATGCAGGATCGCTACTATGCAGCGAGCCCCTACAATCTAATCCCGGTGGAAAAGGGCCGCGCATTCCCCGACGATTCGCCCCAAAATAATGTTTACACTCGCGCAGGGCGCAAAATCGACGAATGGATTGCAGAGAAAATCCTGGTGCAGGATGCCGCTCCGAATATCTACGTGTACTCGCAGGAGTTTTGCGTTCCTGGAACGAAGACGCACCGCACTCGGATAGGCTTTATTGCTCTGGCGCGCCTGGAGAACTATGAAGCCCGGGTCATTTTCAGGCACGAACACACGTTGTCCGGACCGCGGGCCGATCGCATTGAGCTGTTGCGGAAAACCCACGCCCAGACTGGCCAGCTTTTTCTTTTGTACGAGGACCGGTCGAAACAAATTGACGCCTGGCTCGAACAGATTGCGCGCACAAGTCCGGATGTCGAGCTGCACGACGAATTTGGTGTCACACACCGCATGTGGCCCGTTCCGGAGCCGGCTTTCGTCGAGCGGATTCAAAAGGCGATGGCGGAGAAAAGCATCGTGATTGCAGACGGGCATCATCGCTATGAGACTGCACTAAGTTATCGCGACGAATGCCGCGCGCGCGCCGGCAAAGCGGAGCCGCAAGCGCCATACGAGTTCGCGATGGCGACGTTTATTAATACCCATTCAAAGGGCCTCACGATTTTGGCGACGCACCGGCTCGTGCGCAATCTTCCGAACTTCGATTTCGATTGCTTTCGCGCCGTTCTTGCTCCTTATTTCGATTGGTATGCCTATCCGTTTGTCGGCGCTGACGAGCGCGCGGCGGCTAGCGCGGAATTCCGAAAGGACTTGGAACGTCTCAATCACGGCCGGCGCGCCATTGGCGCGTATCCACGCGTTGCCCGGGCCGGCGCGGATGCGTTCTATCTCTTCGTGCTGCGGCGAGGTGTGGACCTTGAGTCGCTGTTGCCGGATCTTTCCGAAGGCCAGCGCGGTCTGGATGTAGTTTTGCTGCACCGCTTGATCCTCGACAAAGGATTGGGGATCACCCCGGAAGCGGTGACCGCTGAAAAGAACCTCGCGTATGAAAGGGAGATGGAAGCGGCTATCGCTTCGGTCGATCGCGGAGACGCGCAAATGGCGCTCCTTCTGAATCCGGTCCGCGTGGAGCAGGTGATGAAGATCGCGCTCGCGGGCGACGTGCTGCCGCAAAAATCGACTGACTTTTATCCTAAGATGTTGAGCGGTCTCGCCGTATACCGAGTTGGGGAGTGAACCGGTGATTGACCCCCGGCTCCTCGGCCTGAATCAGGCGAATGATTTGGCATATAAGCCTGGCTACCAGGAGCCTCGCCGCGTGCGTATTTTCCACAATTGACAGCAATCGCCTTGCACACTACCGTACCGTTGGCGGGGAGTTTTTCTCTCCGGCCGCGCACCGGCTCTACAGACCAGAGTAAGGAGGACGAAACGAGCGAAAGAGGCTTCCCACCGCAGGCTACACACTGGAGAAGAATTTGATTCCTAATCGCCAAATCCAGCGAATAGAATTCCTGTAAATCACTGAAAACGAGCGGCCAAGATAATTCTAATCGCCAAAAGTCCCGTTTTTCACGGCCTTGGAACGTTGCAACTAGAGATTGAGGGCGGCTACCGGATGCCGAGTAGCCTGCGAGCGTTCTTGTAGTAAATTTTATCGCGATCCTCTTTCGAAATATCCAGCGCGTCGATGCAGCGAATCGTTTCGCGTATGTACATTGGCCCACCCTCGGGATCAAATGGGGCGTCGGACGCGAAGAGCACGTGATCCACACCGTAGAATTTCAGGGCACATTCGAGTGCGGCTTTCGATCCGAACGTGGCCGTATCGGCGTAGAAGAACCTTTTGAAGTATTCGAGATGAGGCCGCTTCAATTCCTTCAGCAGCTTGGTGTAATCCGTGTCCGAGGTGCGCTTGCCCAACTGGTCCCATCCGGGACCGACGCGACCTTCGAAGAAGGGAACCATCCCGCCGGCATGATGGATGATGAACTTCAGGCCGGGCATATCGTCGAGCATCTTCGAGAAAACGATGCGCGCCTGCGCCGCGCTCGATTCGTAAGGCCAGCCGAAAGTCCACCAGATTTCGTAAAGCGACTTCTGCTCCGTTGAGAAGTCCGGAATATTCGCGGTGCGCGCGGGATGAATCCAGATGGGTTTCCCCAGCTTTTCCATCTCCTGAAACACGGGGCGGAATTCAGGCGCGTCGAGCGATTTGCCGGAGATGTTGGCGGGAATCTGGATGCCGCAGGCGCCGAGCTGCTGAATGGAGCGGCGCGCTTCCGCAACGGCGCCTTCCGGATCCCGCATCGGCACCGCCGCGAGGAAGCTGGGGAAGCGCTCGGGATATTTCTGGCAGAGCTCGGCCATGCCATCGTTGCCCAGGCGCGCGAGTTCACGCCAGTCTTCGGGCGAGCCGACAGCGTCCGGCGGTGGGGAAGCGAGCGAGAGAATTTGTTGGTAGCCGGGGAATTTGTCCATCACTTGGAAGCGCACTTCAAGGTTGGTCATCATCGGGACAGCTTCGCTGCGGCGGTGCATGTCGCGCATGTGTCCGGCGACTTTCAGCAGCTTTTCATGGAAGGCTTTGGGCCAAATGTGGGTGAAGACATCCAGTTTGCGGATGATATTTTTGCTGGCTCCGGACTTGCCGGCTCGAGATTTGCTGGCGCGCGATTTTGACCGGGATTTCTTAGCTGGTGCTGGCATATGAGTTCCATCTCCTCGTGTGCTGCTGGATTATTTCCATTCGTCGGCTGTTTCGTTTCGACCGATATACATACCATTCCATTCGGGATGCAAGCCAGCGGCGATTTCGACGCAGCGTTGGGCGCATTTTTCGAGCTGACCGCCGCCGCTGCCGGGCTGGGTAACCGCCTGGGCAAGCATGCGGCGCAGATTCGCGACCATATCGGGCATCCAACGCTGGGCGTCCGGAGAGTTGATGGTAGCTTCGGCCATCTGCGTGATGGCGCTGCCGGGATCGACGGCCACCGCGGTGATGCCGAAATCCCTCACTTCGCTGGCGAGCAACTGCATCAGCCGCGTTTGCGAAGTCTTGCCGAGGCAGTAGGCGGAAAGATTTGGCGTGACCATCTTCGCGCGCGGCGAGCAGATGGTGATGATGCAGCCCGCGCGACGCTCTTTCATCTGTGGCAGCACAGCGGTGGCAAAAAGAAACGGCGCGCGAAGGTGAACGGCCTGCGCCGCCCACCAATCGTCGGGATCGATTTCGCCGATGGGGCCGAATGGCCCGGGTATGCCTGCGTTGCTGACCAGAATCGAAATGGGACCGAGGCGGCGCTGCGTTTCACGGACGACGCGCTCCACATCCGCGCGATCGGTCGCGTCGCCCACAACAGACAGCCCGCGGCCGCCGGCAGCTTCTATCTGCGCCACTGTTTCGTCGAGTTGCGCCTTGGTGCGCGAGGTGACCGTTAAAGCCGCGCCCTCCGCTGCGAAGCGCGCCGCGATCGCTCGGCCAAATCCTCCGCCCGCACCGGTGATGATTGCGATGTGGCCCTGCAGCAGTCCCGCCATTGAATTGCGCCGCGAATCGAGTCGCTTACTGCAACTCTTCCGCCGCAACCCAATTGCCGTGCACCTGATTGCGCAGGCGAAGCGGTAGGTGCGCCGTCGCGATAGGCCCCTTGTCGAGATGCTCCGCTTCGAATACCAGCAGGTCTGAGAGTTGCGTATCGTGTAGATCGGCAACCAGTGCGAGATATCCCTCGTGCCCCGGCGTCCTTGACGGAATGTGAACTTCTTCCTGGATCGTCACTGGCCGCGTCGAATGCCACGACTTCATCTTGCCGCTCTTGATTTCCAGGCGGCTGAGCGTGTTGAATCCGGCGCCCACGGGACCCGCAACGATTGGCGCGCCGGCCTCGGGATCGAAGCGCTCGTAGTAGCCGATCGAGTAGTCTTTCATGTGATCTTTGTTCGCGATGCGCGGAAAATCTCCGGAGGGCGCGAGTTTGTACTCTTCGAATTTCTCACCGGGCTTCGACATGTCGAATGTCCAACGCACCACTCGCCCATACGCGAAATCCTCGGCTTTCGGATGAATGAGCGACGCTTCCTGAATGAACGGGAACGGCGCGTATTTCCCAATGCCGAAATCCAAATGCACGAATTTGCCTTCCGTGTAAGCGTTCATGAAATGGAACGCGGAACAAGCCGGGTGCCGGAACCACCGCATGTCGCTGGTGTGGCCGTCCCGCGGCATGATGCCCACGTAAGCGTCTTTCTCCGGCTCGAAAACCCAGTGCGTGCCGCCCGCCTTTATGCGATTCAGATCGGCGGTGGTGGGGAACACCGGGAAGATCACGTGCTCCTTCGAAACCGCGAAGTCGTGCATCAACGAAACGTACGGCACCTGGAACCATTCTTCTTTCACAAGCTGGCCTTCTTTATCCGCCACGCAGTAGGAAACGTCGCGCGTCGCCAGGCCGCTCGCTTCGTAGCCGAAAAAGTGCAGGTCTTGCGTGTCCTCGTCCAGGCGGGTGTGCGCGGTCATGGTCTGGCTTTTCAGTTTGCCGCGATAGTTGAAGACGCCGATGGTTTCGAGCGTTTCAGGGTGAACTTCCACCGCGAGGCCGTCTTCTTTCAGCGTCAGCAGCTTGCCGCCATGAAAAATCGGAGTCGTGTTGTTCACGCAGCGATTGATCCCGCGCACGCTGGGATCGTCCGTATACGGATTCCGGTACAGGCCGAAAAGGCCGCGCCGCGCTTTTCTGTCGGCTTTCAGGCGATCGGTCATGATGTACTTCATCTTGAAATCGATGTGACCGTTCTCGAATTTGAACGCGCTGATCATGCCGTCGCCGCTCAGGTACGTGTCGTGGCCGAGCATCGGCGGATACTGCGGGTCGGGAATCGTGCGATACCACGTGCCGTCGATTTCTTGCGGCAGATTTCCTTCGATCACCAGGTCGTAGATATCGCATTCGGTGCGCATCGGCGCATTGAATCCGGCGTAGTCAAACGTATCCGGGAATTTCGTTGTCATTGGATGGCTCGCTCCGTCGTTTCGCTGATATAACTCTGAGACTTCTCTCGTATCACTTCGGAAGCAGAACTGTCAACCGTCTGCGGCGAGGTTTAATAGTTCTGAAGGCGCGAGGCAAGAGCGCATAATACTGGTATGCAGCGTGAGGCCAAGCTGGTTGTCATCCAATCGTGCGGTAGCCGGCCTGAGGCGGAATTGGCGAAGGGCGCGCTTGAAAATGCTGGTATCGAGGCAATGATACAGTCTGATACAGCAGGCAAAATGCGCGAACACCTTGCATGGTCCGGTGCGGGCTTTCGAATTCTCGTGCGCGAGGAAGACGCAACTGCGGCGCGCGATGTGCTCACTCCCCAAACTGACGACCCTGACGGCGACTCCGAACCTGACCGCGATCCTTGATCGTCTCGGCGTCGGTTTGGTTTATCGAAGCCGGCATCTCAACGGGCCGCCGCCGTCGCCGCCGCCACTTTCTTCGGCCGCTCGCGAGGTATGATCGCCGTCCCCGGACGCGGCGCTGGCTCCAGGAGCATCTCGTCGAAATCGTCATGCGATAGCAGAAATCGTCCTGCAAGCTCCGCGTACCTGCCGGACGCGAGCCGCACGCAATTTGCAGCGCATCGCGCCAGCCCCTCAGCGACGTTGCCCTTCTGCTTCACTAGGCTCAGGTACTCCACCATTTTGGGAACCCATCGCTGTGCATCCAAAGAGGCTATCGTAGCCTCCGCCATATCGGTGATTACTGTTCCGGGGTCAATGATGAATACGCTCACTCCGTGCTCTTTCGCTTCGGCGGCAGCATGCTCCGCCAGGCGTATCTGGCCGGCCTTGGAGACGCCGTAGCAGCTCAAGTGAGGCGTAAACCACTGGCCGCCGCAGCTGGTCACATTAATTACGCAGCCTTCTTTCCGTGAAATCATTCCAGGCATCACCGCATTCAGGTAGAGCAGGGTCCCGCGTACCACTACGCCCTGCGCGTCCCACCACTCGTCGGGATCCAACGTCCACACCGGCCCGTAGGGACCTGAGACGCCCGCATTGTTCACCAGCACCGTAACCGGGCCGAATTCCGCTTCCGCGGCCGCGGTTACGCGCGCCACATCGCAGCGCTTGGCCACGTCGCCCACCACCGCCAGTGCGCGTCCCCCAAGAGCCTCGATTTGAGAAGCGGTCTCCTCAAGTTGACTCTTCGTCCGCGCCGTCACCGTCACGGTCGCCCCGGCCGCGGCGAGGCCAAATGCGATGGCCTTCCCAAAGCCGCGGCTTGCCCCCGTCACAATCGCGTTTTGTCCCGCTAATTCTCTCGCCATGACTTCACCCCGTGCCCCGCCCCCGTGCCCGATCGGCTCACCCGTTCCCGGATGAAAGTAGTTAGACCCACGGCAGTCTCAGCGCAAGCGTACCCAGACTGTCGTTCAGTCGTTCGACCCTAGTTTTTAACGTGCCCGCCTATGAGAAAGGAAAAACCGCCCGCCTATCCGGCCGCTACGCCGAAAGATGCGGGCATTACCCCCTGCTACGCTTCACTAATGAACTTCGTCACCAAACACGCCTCGAGCCCCTCGATGCCTTCTTCGGAGCCGTGGCCGCTTTCCTTCATGCCGCCAAACGGCGATTCAGGCACAGAGATCGCAAACGTGTTCAGCCCGACCATGCCTGCTTCCAATTGCTCCCCAAGCAGCTTCACCGTTCGCGATGAATTCGTGAACGCGAATGCTGCCAGCCCGTACGGGAGCCGGTTGGCCTGCTGCATCACGCTGTCGAAATCCGAAAACGGATTGATCACCGCAACCGGCCCAAACGGCTCCTCGTTCATGATGCGCGCCGTGTTCGGCACATCCGACAGCACCGTGGGCGAGTAAAAGTACCCCGGACTCTTCAACCGCGCCCCGCCGGCGCCCACTTTCGCGCCTGAGTCGCGCGCATCGTTTACAAACGCTTCCACTGCCGCCAACCGCCGCGCGTGGATGAGCGGGCCCATCTTATTCCTCTCGTCGAGGCCATCGCCCACTGGAACTGCTTTTGCTCGGTTTACGAAGCCTTCCACGAAACGGCTGTAACTCTTCTCTTGCACGTAGAATCGTGTGGGTGAAACGCACACCTGGCCCGCGTTCCGGTACTTGGCCGCCACACACGCATCCAGCACCTTGTCTACGTCCACGTCGTCGAACACGATCACCGGCGCATGGCCACCTAACTCCATTGTTGTCCGCTTCATACCGTCGGCAGCCAGTTTCATCAGGTGCTTGCCCACCGGGATTGAGCCGGTGAACGAAATCTTGCGGATCACGGGCGAGGCCAGCAGGTACGAAGAAATGTCCGCTGGCACGCCATACACGATCGCCAGCACGTTTGCGGGCAGCCCTGCGTCCACCAGGCAACGCGCTACCGCCAGTCCGGACGCTGGCGTTTCTTCCGCAGGCTTCAAGATGCACGAGCACCCCGCGCCCAGCGCCGAGCCAATCTTGCGCGCGGGATTCCCCAGCGGGAAATTCCATGGTGCGAACGCCGCCACCGGCCCAACCGGTTCTTTCACCACCGTCAGGCGCGTGCCCGGAGCCCGCTGCGGCAGCACGCGTCCATAGGCGCGGCGCCCCTCTTCCGCGTACCACTCGAAAATATTCGCGGACATCATCACTTCGATCCGCGTTTCGTGGATTACCTTGCCGGATTCCGTCGTGGCAATGCGCGCGATTTCTTCTTTGCGTTCGCGCAGCAGGTCTGCCGCGCGTTTCAGGATTCGTCCGCGCTCGTCGGGGAAAATCGCTCGCCAGGTCTTGAAACCTTCCTGCGCCGCCGCAAGTGCCCGGTCAAGGTCGGCCTTCGAGGCGTGAGGGACGTGCCCAATTACTTCCTCGGTAGCGGGATTCACCACGGGCGAGCTTTCCCGCCCGCCGGCTCCTAGCCACTCGCCGCCGATTAGTAGTCCTAGGTCCGCGTAGGCCGCGGCCAATTGGGTCGCCATGGACGTACTCCTCTGGGACCTGTGGATAATTCCACGTTCACCAGACTTACGTCAAGGAATCATCGCGATTTGCGGCAGTTTCGAGGGCTCAGGCGAGCGTTCAAATTAGGGGGTACTAGTCCTAGAAGTTCACGCGCAGCGCCACCCTTTCTACCCTGAACAAAGTGAAGGGCAGGGTGGCATCTTGCGTTCACCGAGCCAAACAGTCATTCCTCCGGTTGTCAGAACCGGCCGTTGCCGAGCGGGATGTGCAGGAGTCTAAATCAGGACTTACGATGGCGGACCGCGCTCCAATCACGCAACCCACACTTCCCACCGAGAAGGAACTCAGGCAGCCACCTTTACACGCCAGTAGTACTGCCCATTCTCCGCACCTCGTATTTGGCTTCGGAATTTCTGGCTTTATTTGACTACTGGGTGTAGCTATGTTTTGCAACCCACTCGCTTCGAGAATTCAAATGGGACGGGAATACGACCTCTTCGAGCAGTTTCCCGACGGTTCCACGCTGTGGCGCAGCCACGCTTCGACCCTGTGGCGCGTTCGCCAGAAGCTACAGGAAATCGCCAAGGCCACAACCAATGAATGCTTCGCTATCCATCTCCCCACGAACGAGATCGTAGCTCGTCTAAACGCAGGCAGTCGTGGACACAATGAGAAACCGATCGTGTTCCAGATTGCTTACGATGACCAGATAGCTAGCGCGCGAGCCGAAATATTGAGACTTCAAGGGTACGAGGTCGTCTCTGTAATTGGTAATGAGGCCGCCAAAGTTGTCCTGAGTTTTCCACAGCACTGCGACCTTTTTGTCGTCGGGCAACCGGCGTATGAAGGAACAAGAACAGAATTGGTTGCTTGGTTAAGGATGAAATATCCCGGCGTTCGAATTCTTGCCTTGAATCCTCCGAGAGTTGAATTCTCTGGCGCTGACGACTACGACGTCAAACTCCGCGATCCTGAAACGTGGCTACCGATGATGACCAGCCTACTAAGCGCGCCTCACCGCGAGGGCCGCATGATGGTCTGGCGAGCATCGCCGGATTACGAAGGATTCGCCTGCACAAAATGCGATTGGAAGCCTTCTGACCCCCAAGACCGCCGCATTGCGGAACTGGAATTTCAGAAGCATGACTGCACGAAACGCCCACGACCAGTCAAAGTCAAGATCGCCTAATTCGTTGACCTAGTTCTCGGTGTTTTCAGCGTCCCGCTGCCAATAGTAAACTCGGCGAAATAGACCTCGAACTGGTGTTGCATCGACCCATTGAGATCACACGACTAGTCGGGAGTTGAGTCCGGCTGGACAGGTGGCTCAACGCTCAGCCACGTTCAGGCAAGTGTCCAAATTAGGGGCGCCAGTCCTAGAAGCGCAAATGTCAATAAGAGGCAGAGACTCTTTACCCCTGTCTTGCGATCTGCAAACGCGAAGGAGTAGACGGCCTTGACCGCATTGTTACTCGCTGCCGCGATCAGGATTGCAGCGACAGCCGGACCCATGGCCGTGACCGTGCCTGCGGACTGCGTCAGGCTCAGTATGAAGGGATCCACGTCCGTCACTCCCATGATCGCGGCAAGACCGAAAAGCCCCTTCTCGCCGAGATGCGCCACGGCCCACCCCGTAACCACGAGTATCGCGACAAAAATGCCTCCAAAAAGAAAAGCTACCCAAAGCTCGAGCGGATTACGAGGTACGTAGTCTTTCTTTATTTCCGTCGCCTTGTCGCTCGGGCGCAGGCTCCACAACCATCCCCCACCCGCGCCGATGGCCGCTAGAACCAGCAGCGGCACACAGAGCTGGCCAAGCAAGCGCCAGTTGAAAATGCCGATCAGGGCAGCTAGCCGCAGGTACATGATCCCGGAAGCCAACAGAATTCCGCCGGAAAAAAGATGCGCGGATCCCTCCGCCTCCTTGGCCCGCTTCGCTAACACGATGGTTGTCACCGTGGACGAGTAGGCTCCTCCGAGCACCGCTGAAAGCAAAATGCCGCCCTTTCCCTTGGTAAGAATCTGCAGCAAATAGCTGGCATACGAAATGGCGCTGACTGCCGTAACAACCAGCCATGTCTTGAAGAAGTTTATGTGGTACGGACCGATATCCTGGTTCGGCACGACCGGCAAGATCACCACGGTCAGAAACAGAAATTTCGTGAACGTGAAAATTTCCTGCGCCGGGATGCGTCTGGAAAGCCCTTCCAAAAAGACTTTCAATTCCAACAGCAACAAGCTCAGCACCGTCAGCGTTCCCGCAACCCAGAAGTGTCCTTGGGAAACCAGCGCGCCCACCACGTAAGTAGTCAGCGCGGATAATTCCGTCGTTACGCCCGCGCTTTCGGCGCTTTGCAGTTTGTGCTGGTAGGAGAGCCAGAGAAATGATGCGACGACGGCAAAGCCCACGGCCAGAGGGAGCAGCTGCGCTCCGGACATCAGACTCAATGCGTATCCCAGCAAGCCGATCAGCGGGTACGTCCGTATGCCGCCGAATATGTACTTATCGACGGTCGCTTTGTGCTCTTCGCGCTCCAGCCCGATCAGCGCGGAAAGTGCAAGAGTGAGAACAATCTTGGTTGCTTCGCTTTGGGCAAATTGCGACGGGCTAGCGAGTGCAATGAACATAGGTGAACGATGCTACCGGCCACCCCGGCCGATCTTGACGCGTAAGCGCGAGCAGGATAGCGGACATCCGAGGTCAACTCAACTTTTCTCTCGCCAGAGACAGCCCATTCATGTGCGTCGGTGCAGCGTGGAGTGGTTGTTTACCGGATTTTGCTGTATAGATTGAAGACCCAAGCCTCTTGCCATCCCAAACGATTCTTGTCACTCTGAACTGGATTCGCAAATAGGGAGATTCACCATGGACGATCCCGAATATGCAGGAACCACGACTGGAGCATCCCCCGAAGCGATGCAGCAGACCGGAAAGGCTGTAAGTTCAGACCGGCCTCTCTCCGCGGAAGAACTCCGCAAGATAGATGCCTATTGGCGTGCAGCCAACTACCTGTCCGTCGGACAAATCTACCTCTACAAAAATCCGCTGCTTCGAGAGCCGCTCAGGCTTGAGCACATCAAACCGAGACTGCTCGGCCACTGGGGCACAACTCCCGGTTTGAACTTCATCTATGTTCATCTGAACCGGATCATCAAGAAGCTTGGCTTGAACGCCATCTTCGTCACCGGCCCTGGTCACGGAGGACCCGGCATCGTTGCCAACACCTATCTCGAAGGCACCTATACCGAACTTTACCCGCGCATTTCGCGTGATACGCAGGGCCTGCAGCGGCTCTTCAAACAGTTCTCGTTTCCGGGGGGCATCCCCAGCCACGTTGCACCCGAAACGCCGGGATCGATACACGAAGGTGGCGAACTCGGTTACTCGCTCGCCCACGCCTACGGCGCCGCTTTTGATAACCCGAACCTCTTGGTTTGTTGCGTGGTCGGCGATGGAGAGGCTGAGACGGGTCCCTTGGCAACGAGCTGGCACGCCAACAAATTTCTGAATCCGGTTCGCGATGGAGCTGTCCTTCCGATCCTGCATTTGAACGGCTACAAAATCGCAAATCCCACCGTCCTTGGACGGATGACGGACGAAGAACTGACCAAGCTTTTCACTGGATACGGCTATACACCATATTTTCTCGAAGGCGATCATCCGCTCGACATGCACCAGCGCATGGCCGGCACTCTTTCCGCCGTCATAGACGAAATTTGCGCCATCCAGGATAGGGCGCGCCTTCAGGGCGAAGCCCGGCTTCCTGCGTGGCCGATGATCGTCCTGCGCACGCCCAAAGGCTGGACCGGGCCGAAGGTGGTTGACGGGAAGCCCGTCGAAGGGACCTGGCGCGCCCATCAGGTTCCCCTCGCGGAAATGGCCACTCACCCCGAACATGTGAAGCTTTTGGAAGAATGGATGAAGAGCTACAAGCCCCACGAACTTTTTGACGCGGATGGGAGGTTCATTCCGGAACTAGCCGAACTCGCTCCCAAGGGCACGCGTCGCATGGGTGCAAACCCCCACGCGAACGGGGGGGTGCTGCTGAAGGATCTGGTGATGCCGGATTTTCGTGAATATGCGGTCGTTGTGGCGAAACCGGGGCGCGAACTTGCGGAAGCGACGCGGGCGCTTGGGGGGTTTTTGCGCGACGTAATGAAGCTGAATGCGGCGTCGAAAAATTTCAGAGTATTCGGACCGGATGAGACAGCTTCGAACCGTCTCGACGCGATTTACCAGGCAACGGACAAGATTTTCATGGAGCCGCTCTTGCCGACCGACGAGCATCTCTCGGTGAATGGGCGAGTGATGGAAATTTTGAGCGAGCACATGTGCCAGGGATGGCTCGAAGGTTATTTGTTGACGGGGCGCCATGGATTCTTCTCATGCTACGAAGCGTTCATTCACATCGTGGATTCGATGTTCAATCAGCACGCGAAATGGCTGAAAGTGACGCGAGATATTCCTTGGCGGCGGCCCATCGCGTCTTTGAACTACCTGCTTACCTCGCACGTCTGGCGCCAGGATCACAACGGATTTAGCCACCAGGACCCGGGGTTCATCGATCATGTGGTGAATAAGAAAGCGGATGTGGTGCGGGTGTATCTCCCTCCCGATGCGAACACGCTGCTCTCGGTGGCGGATCACTGCCTTCGCAGCCGGAACTATGTGAACGTGATTGTAGCCGGAAAGCAGCCGGCCCTGCAGTGGCTGGACATGAAGTCCGCGATCGAGCATTGCACCATGGGAATCGGAATCTGGGATTGGGCATGCACGGATTTAGGAAGTGAGCCGGACGCCGTGATGGCTTGCGCAGGAGACGTCCCCACACTGGAAACACTGGCGGCGGTGGACCTGTTGAGGGCGCACTTTCGGGATATCAAGATTCGCGTCGTGAACGTCGTCGATCTGATGGCTCTGCAACCCAAGAGCGAACATCCGCACGGATTGTCCGATACAGAGTTTGACTCCATGTTCACAACCGACAAACCCATCATTTTTGCGTATCACGGATATCCCACGCTGATTCATCGCCTTACTTATCGCCGCACGAATCACGACAATTTGCACGTTCGGGGCTACAAGGAAGAAGGCACAACGACAACGCCCTTTGACATGACTGTACGAAATGACCTAGACCGCTTCCATTTGGCCGGAGACGTGGTCGATCGAGTACCACGGCTGCGGGAAATCGGCGGGCACTTCAAGCAGCATTTGCGCAATAAGTTGATCGAGCACAAGCAATATGTCGACGAGTATGGCGACGACATGCCCGAGATCCGCAATTGGAAGTGGCCTCACTCGCCGAACCGATGAAGATACTCGTCGTCAATTCTGGGTCGAGCAGTCAGAAGAGCTGCGTCTACGAGATCGGTAATTCCTTACCCGAGGACCCGACGGCTCCAGTTTGGCAAGCAAACGTTGAATGGAAAGAAAACGCGGCCG
>DATDMO010000144.1:0-2353 GCA_036518755.1 Candidatus Acidiferrales bacterium
ATCGGCGGTGTTCCGCTGCTTAGTGGATGTCAGCGAAAGGAGAAAGCGATGCGGTTACGATTTGGCGTCTGCTCTCGAGTTTGTGTTTCTGTAGCGCTCATTATGTTTTCAGCTGTGCTGGAGCCTCGAACGAGCTTGGCGGCTGCTGCCGGTGGGGCGGTTGGAGGTACTTTGCCAAGTGGTGCCGCGGATAAAGTCAGAGTAGCATTCTCGGCGGTTTCCCCCAGCCAAGGGGTGTTGTGGGTTGCCGACGTCGGGGGGCTTTTAACCAAGAACGGCATCAGCGCGGAAATCATTTACACACGCGCGGCGATCGAAACCTTGGTCGCGGGTGAGGTTGATCTTGCCCAGATGACGGGTTCGCTCATGTCTTCCGCCAGGTTGCAAGGAGCCGATCCGGTGATGATTGCCGGCGTGCAGGACACCCTCGACGACCGGCTGGTGGCGCGTCCCAATATCAAATCCATGGAAGATCTCCGGGGAAAACGGATCGGCGTCTTCCGCTTTGGCGCAGCCTCACATTTACGCTTGATCTACGTGCTGCCGCGCTACGGCTTGAGCGAACGGGACGTCACCTTGCTCCAGGTCGGCGATAGTCCGGATCGGCTGATTGCGTTATCCGGCGGTGCCATCGACGCTACGCTGATCTCGCCCCCAGACCATTTAGAAGCGCTGCGGATGGGCATGAAGATCTTACTCAATCTGCGCGACTTGAACGTTGCGTATCAAGGCAGTGGGCTGGTCACGACCCAGCGAGTGCTGGCCCGCAAGCGCGATCTCGTGAGGCGGTTTCTCAAGTCCTATGTCGAGGCGATCCATCTGGTGAAGACCAATCCCGACATCTCCAAAAAGGCTTTCGCCAAGTACCGGCAAACCAAAGACGAAAAGCGCATCGAGGACGCCTACCAAACTCTGCGCGAGATCGTCAGACCGAAGCCTTATCCGTCCATCGAGGGATTCAGGACCATAATCAAAGATGCAAGCGAGCGGGTTCCCGCGGCCAAGACGGCGAACCCGAAGGATTTTATGGACGTGAGTTTGCTGGAAGAGTTGGACAAATCCGGATTTATCGATGCGCTCTATCGGTGAGCGGTGTAACCGTCAGGTAGTTGCGATGCATCCCGCCAAATACTGGTAGGGGCAGACCTGGGTGTCTGCCCGTTCGTTACGGCAAACACAAGAGCGAACACATAGGTTCGCCCCTACCTCCACAATTGTTTGGTCGCTAATCGGGCGCCTTCTGCCAACGCGGCAAACTTTAGCCAAGCCACGCTTGGATGAGTATCGTTGAACCTCAGAGCGGAAGCGGCAAAGCCGCAGTCGGCTCCCGCGATGACGTTTTCGCGCCCGACGAGCTTGGCGAACCGCACGATCCGTTCAGCCACCAATTCCGGATGTTCCACTAAATTTGTCGTGTGGCTGATCACGCCGGGTATGAGGATTTTTCCGGCGGGCAACTTGACGCGTTCAAAGACGTGGTACTCGTGTTCGTGCCGCGGGTTGGCCGCTTCGAATGAATAAGCACCGGCGTTGATTTTCAGAATGATGTCGACGATGTCCTTCAAGTCCATTTCGTGAATGCGCGGACCGACATCAATCGAGTAGCAGGTATGAAAGCGAACCTTCTCGGGCGCGATGCCGCGGAGCGAATAGTTGATCGCTTCGACACGTTTTTCCGCCCACTTCCGGCAGTCTTCGACACTTAACTCCGGGTGCATCATATAATAGGTGACCAAGCGCGGATCGTCGATCTGGAGAATAAATCCGGCATCGACAATGGCTCGGTATTCTTCGCGCAGCGCGTCGGACACAGCCTGCTCGTACTCCTCGAGGGTACGGTAGTATTCGTTGGCAAAAGTAGACGCGACGTAGGAAGAAGCGATCGCCGGTACAAACACGTCCTCATGGGCGCGGCCCGCGACCGCCGCTTTGAGGTTCGCGATGTCGGTCTGGACCGCCGGGTGGCCCTTGTAGCTGACGGGTCCGGTGCAGATATCGGCGTCGCGCGCGGCACGTCCGCTGCGACCGCCGAACGGCGCGGCGAGGCGCTCGGACCACGCATAGTAGTCGGGAAAAGCGAGATACTCCCTGCCTGCCGAGCGCGGTCTCATCTCTTTGCCCGGAGACGGCAACTTGCGCTCGAAGCCGTTGAATCGTTCGATCACGTAGGTGAAGAAGCCCGATTTGCCCTGCTCGCCGTCAGTGACAATATCGACGCCCGCTTCGACCTGCTTCCACACCACGTCCGCGACCGCATCACGCACCTGCCGTGCAAGCTCTCCGCGGTCGTAGGGCTGGCCTTGTTCCTTGAGCCGAAGAAGCGGCAACAGGGCGTCGGGTCGGGCCAGACTCC
>DATDMO010000145.1:0-15668 GCA_036518755.1 Candidatus Acidiferrales bacterium
CAGTCGGGCGCCACTTGCGCCCGTAGCTAAACACCACGTCGACACCTCGGCTGCGCAGGGCCTGAGCTAAGGAAAGAGACGGTGCGCTTTTTACAGGTTCCTCTTCCCCCAAAAGGACGCGCAAACGTCTCTTGCTAGCACTCTGAAAGGTTCTCATCGCCGATGCTCCTGAGCCGGCCCGCTGTCGAACAGGCCGCTGAAGATCCGGGCTGGGTCACGTCTTTTGAGCTAGCACGGCCAAGTGCAAGCCGAAATTCCCGCGGGCCAACAAGCGGCGCCAGATCGGCTGGATGCCGGCCAACCCAAGAAGTCTGTTCACTTTGCCGCTGTTAACGAGTCGATAGAACCCAAGACTTCCATAGCCGAGCACAAACGAAGTCAATCGGATCACCTGAAACTTGTGCTTGCGCAGTAAAACCTTGAGGTCGTTGGCGTATAACCAGTTCTCAATGGGCTGATCGCTCCAAGTTCGTCCGCCGCCGCGAAACGCTTCCATCGTGCGCCGGTTCGGGGTGGTCAATATGAGGTATCCACGATCGCGCAGGAGCCCTCGCGCGACATCGAGATACGCGCCCTGGCCGTTCACGTCGATATGTTCAAGGGTCTCCTGGCTCACAACGAGATCGAAACATTCAGACGGGTGGCGCCATTCCAAAATATCCGTGGCGAGAAACTCGCAGTATGAGTAGCGCTGCCGCGCAGACTGGGGCGGAGCCAGGTCCACGCCCGTCGTCGGCCCAAAAATTCCCAGAATCCCAGTGGCCCAACCGGCTCCGCATCCAAGGTCACAAATTCTGGGATGTTCTTTCAATTTCGCCTCTTGCATCATGTCGAGAATCGTCGTAATTCGCGCCAGTGCGAAGGTGTTCGCATAGTCGAACCTTTCCCAGCGTTCGGCGTAGTAGGCCGCATCGGACATATCCACCGTCGATCCGTGGCTTATCATCGTGCTTTCACGCCAGCTGGAAATGCTTCATGCCTCGCGACAAAAGGTCAGCAACCATTCATGCGTGACCATTCCTTAAGTTTGGCTGCAGGTGCGTCATTCCCTCCCAGCTCAGCGTCTCCTCAACAAAGAAATTCGCAACACGATCCGCATAAGCGATGTGGCGACTCGTAGCGCGATTGAAAACATGCAGTGAAACAACGTAGGCGCCGCGCAGCAAATTCATATGGAGGCCCACCGAGAGGGGCACGCATCCGGCCTCGACTTCAGTGAATGGGCCCGCTACAGAAAGCGGCAGATTGTAATCGCAAACGGCAAGGCCATCGGTGGCGCGGCGCACGATCAACCCGAGCAGGCATTCGTCCAGCGGGGCGCTTGGACGCACGACAAACCGGAGCTCTGCCTTTTCGCCGGGACGGAAGTTCGCTTTCGCCCGCCCGCCGCCGTCGCATAGAGAAACGTCCCCAATCCGAGTCGGAAACTTCTGAACAGATGATTCAGCGGGGTCGCATACATACTCCTTCACCACTTCAGCAGTAGGCCCAATCATGGCAACCCTGCCTGACCTCAAAAGTACCGCACGACTGCAAAGCATTTGCACGGCCTGGAGGTTGTGCGACACGAAGATGACCGTGGTGCCTTGACCGACCACGCGACGCATGCGCTCGAAGCACTTCTCCTGAAATCGCATGTCGCCAACGCTCAACACTTCGTCAACTAGCAGAATTTCGGGGTCAACGTGCGCGGCCACGGCAAAGCCCAGCCGGGCATACATGCCGGAGGAATAGCGTTTGACGGGCGTGTCGATGAAATCGCCGATCCCCGCGAAGTTCACGATTTCATCGAACTTCAGGCCGATCTCCCGCCTTTTCATGCCCAGGATGCAGCCGTTCAGGTACACGTTTTCTCTTCCTGTCAGATCCTGATGAAACCCCGCCCCCACTTCGATGAGCCCGCTCAAACGGCCGCGGGCAGTAATCCGCCCGCGATTCGCGCGGAGAATTCGGCTTAGCAGTTTGAGCGCGGTGCTTTTGCCCGCGCCGTTTGCCCCAACAATCCCGAAGGCCTCGCCTTTGCGCACCTGGAAGCTGACCTCCTGAAGCGCCCAAAATTCGCGGTCCTCAAGTTTCCCTGTGTGATTGTTGGAAAAGGCTCCTCTCGTCAGCGCCGGGATCAAGTCCCGAAGGGAGTCATGAATCTCCCCCTTCTTAAACTTTTTCCAGACGCCATCGAATTCAAGGGCGATTTCGCTCATGTTCGCCTTCAGATGATTTCCGCAAAGTGAGCCTCAGCACGATTAAAGACTGTCCAAGCTCCTATCAGACTCAGAACCGTGCAGCACGCAGCGTAACTCAGCCACGAGAACAAAGGCGCTTGGTGAAGCACGACGGTGCGATTCAAAGCTTCGAGAAGCGAACTTAGGGGGTTCAGAAGCAGAAACGGCTCCCACTTCCCCAACATCCGCGCGTCGTAAAATACGGGCGTAAAAAAGATGCCGAATGTCAGAAACACATCCACCAAATATTTCACGTCCCGGAAAAACAGATTCGCGCAGGAAAGAAACATCGCCAGCGCTGCGGTGAAAAGAACGATCAGAACCAGAATGGCGGGCGTCCAAAGTAATTGGATACTGATCCCCACCCCGCAAAAAACCAAGAACACCAACGTGACGACCGAAGCGATACTTGCGTCAAAAAGACTCGCAAGGACGGCCGCCAGTGGGAAAACTTCACGGGGAAAATAGATTTTCGTCACCAAGTTCGGATTACTCACCATGCTGTTCGTGCCGAACTTGACTGCGCTCACAAAAAATGCCCAAGGAAGAGATTTCAAGGCAATGCCTGAAAACTCGGCCATGCTGAGGTGCTGCTTGGAACCCATGGAGAACGCCATGCGCACCAGGACTCCCGCCCCCACAATCAACAACGGCATGAGAATCGCCCAGAGAAAACCCATCGCGGATTGTTTGTAGCGAACCTTAATGTCTCTCCAGGTGAGCATGTAGAGAAGGTCTCGATACTGAAAAATTTCGCGGAGAGACTCCGGCACCGTGGGCCCGCGGTTCGCCGTCATGTGAAAATCAAGCGCGCCCACACCTACCTCCAGGAGTTTCGAACCGCCGTCCAACTCGAATTCGGGCTTGGCTCCCCCGCCAAAATCTGCATCCCTGGGAGCTCCGAGGTGGAACTTGCCGAAGTTGCGAGCAGTCGGCCCTTACCGCAGAACCTAAATACGCTAAGGCCCTACGTTCCGGAACCGGCCGCGCCATCTGGGAAGGAAGGCAAATAGTCGACCCTCCAAACGGGGTCGCGTTGCTCGGGTACTGTTGCGCAGACCCACGACGCGGGGAGGGACGCATCGCAAATAGTTTTATACGTTTCAGCGCGTTCTTTGGTCAATACAGTAAGCCCTTTAGCCCAAACGTGCTTTTCCTGATCGCATAGTGCCAAAGGCTTCGGCCTGAACGGCCTACGTCTAGGGTGCCTGAAAAAATGGCGATAGACTCACTCCAGAACAGCTCGCGTCGCGAGGCGCGAACGAAAGTCTGATTCAGGTGGACTGGATGATTGGCTCGAATCACATCGATGTGGACGGTATCACTGCAGCAGGTAACTCGGAGCCGGTGATGCGCGCCGGTGAATGGGTCTAGGGTTCGCTCACGCGTCCGCGAACTTCACCAGCATCTTCCCGGTGTTTTCGCCCTGCAGCACGCCGATCAGCGCGCGCGGCGCATTCTCAAATCCGTTCACGATGTGCTCGCGATATTTCAGCTTGCCCTCTTTGAGCCACTGCGCCATCTGCGCGATGCCTTCGGGAAAACGCTCCATGAATTGCGTCACGATGAAGCCCTCGGCCCGGCTCTGCTTGCTCAGCAAATAGACGTAAGGACGCACGCCCAGCTCAGGCTTCGTCGCGTTGTATTGCGAAATCTGCCCGCACACGGAAATTCGTGAGCGCACGTTCAGCACCGGAAGCACAGCGTCGGTAACAGGGCCGCCGACGTTGTCGAAATAGCAGTCGATGCCGTTGGGACAAAGCTCCTTCAGCTTTGCCGCATAGTCTTGCGTGGTCTTGTAATTGAAAGCGCCGCCGAATCCTAACTCGCCCGTCAGCCACGCGATCTTCTCATCGCTCCCGGCCACTCCCACCGCGCGGCAGCCTTTGATCTTCGCGATCTGCCCGACAAGGGATCCCACCGCCCCTGCTGCGCCCGAGACAACTACTGTTTCGCCTGCTTTTGGCTGGCACAGATCGAGAAAGCCGAAATAGGCCGTCATCCCGGGCATTCCCAAAATACCGAGAGCCGTTGAGACCGGAGCCCGGCTTGCATCCAGTTTCTGCAAGCCCCGGCCGTCGGAGACCGCATACTCCTGCCAGCCCCAATAGCCCACCACGATATCGCCCGCCTGAAATTTCGGATTCTGCGATTGCAGCACTTTGCCTACGGTTCCTCCAACCATCAGCTGGCCGATGTCCACGGGATCGGCGTAGGTGCGCACGCCGGTCATCCGACCGCGCATGTAGGGATCAACCGAAAGAAATAACGTGCGGACGAGAATTTGGCCGCTCGCGAGCGCGGGAATCGGCGCTTCCACGAGCCGAAAGTCGGATTCCTTCGGCATTCCCACGGGACGCGCGGCCAGAACAAACTGGCGATTCACATTGGGCAGCGGAGTTGCAGTAGTAGCACCCATGGCAGCCGTATTATGCCAGATTCTCCGCCGCGATCCCCTCCAAGTTGCGTGCATTGGCTGAATGGCCTCCGCGCAAATGGTGCAGGAGTTGAAATAGACGGTTTTCAGTTAATATTGTCTCCAACGCCAGGCATCTCGGGAGCAATCATGGGAAAACTTTCTCGAAGCTGGGATTTGGTCGGCAAGAGTTTCGGAATTTTGCTCTCAGATAAGGAATTGCTGTACCTGCCGATTGCTTCCGGAATTGCGTGCTTGGCTATCTCCGTAACGATGCTCGCCGGGTACGCCCTAGCTTTCCCCACGCAAATTGCCGCGTTCGGTGCGGCGTCGGGCTCGCACCAATTGCCGGTTACGCAAGGGATGTGGGCGTATTTGTTCCTCTTCTATCTGGTGAACTACTTCATCGTTGTGTTCTTCAACGTGGCGCTGGTCGCGGCCGCTTCCGACCGTCTCGCCGGAGGCAACGCGACCATCAATTACGGCCTGCAGGTCGCCTGGCAACGAAAAGGCAAGATCCTGCAGTGGGCGCTTCTGGCGGCGACGGTCGGCATTCTATTGAACGCACTCGAGCAGCGTCTTGGTTGGCTGGGACGTTTGGTTACCAGGATGATCGGGGTGGCGTGGACCCTGGCGACCTTCTTCGTGGTGCCCCTTCTCGCGGCCGAGGATATGGGTCCCGCCGAAGCACTGGCGCGCTCCGCGGAACTCTTCACCGAAACGTGGGGTGAGCAACTGATCGGCGGGTTTAGTTTCGGATTGATTTTTGTGCTGCTCGCGCTTCCCGGCATCGCGCTGCCATTTTTGTTGGGCGGAGCCTTCCAATCAACAGGCGTAGTGGCGGGCGCCATTCTGATGATCGCGTATTGGCTGCTCCTTTCGGTCGTAAGCGCCGCCGTACAAGGCATCTTCAATGCGGCGCTCTATCGTTACGCCACCACTAAGGAAGTCCCGCCCTCCTTCCGCATCTCGGACTTCTCCACCGCCTGGCAACCGAAGAATTAGCCGTTGGAGGGCCAATCAAGGCGCAGAACCGAGCGGCTTTTGCGAGGCTTGACGACATACGAGTTCGGCGGGAGGGTTAGGCCCCGACAGCTTTCGGAGCTTCGATCTTCCGGGTGTTAATCGTCGCGATGACGGTCTTATCTGGCAGATAAAGTAACCGAAATTCGCACGATTCCAATAGCGCTAGCCGTTCGAGTTTCTCGATGGCGGCCATGTGTCCGACGATGGCTTCACGCCAGAGGAGCGTGCCATCGGGAAGTACTTGAAAGAGATCGTATTGGCGGTCCATTGTGGATTCCCTGGATTATACCCATCCACAGCCCGAGAACAACACGATTCGCAATTGGTGGAGTATACAACCGGGTATCTGATAGGAAACCCGATTTCGTTCTGGTGCCCCTAAGGGAGGCCGGGCCTAAAGGGGTTCGGCGTGGCGGGGCTCGTGTTCACTAAATGGACAGCGGCGTGCCTCATTTTGGTCCACGGGCGCGCCTCTTGGAATAGAATCTTCGTAGAACAGCGAGGTAATTCCCATCCCTCTCGGACACCATCGCCAGCAACGTTTTCCGTTCGTTGCCGGAGTTCAAATAACCGCGCTCGAGGCGCAAGCGCACCTTGCTGCGCACACAGAGGACCTGAATCTCTCTGGGTGCTTTGTGGAGACCACCAATCCGTTCATCGGTGGAACGAAAGTTGCACTCAGAATTTCGCACGATGGCGTCGTCTTCGTAGCACAGGGCACGGTTGCCTATTCCCTGGCCGGCAAGGGAATGGGGATCAAATTCACGTCCATTGAGCCCAGCAGTGTCGCCATCTTGGATTGCTGGTTAACGGCCCCCAACGTAACGCAGTAGCGGCTCGCGACGCGCCCGAAGCTCTGCGCACATCTCTCAAGTCATTCGAGAAGAAAAGCAGCCCTCGAACCGACATCTTGCTGTTCGAAGCCGTCATCCTGAGCGAAGGCCCGCGCTTTTTTCTTGCGCGGTTTCTGCGCGGCGTGGGCCGCAGGCGAAGGACCTCTCTTCGATGTATGTCACCAGCAGGAGAGCCAAATCACCTCGGCTGGTTGCCGCACTTTCCAAGGTAGCCTAAGATATTCCCCACGCCGGAGTGGCGGAATGGCAGACGCGGCGGACTCAAAATCCGTTGGTCGCAAGGCCGTGTGGGTTCGACTCCCTCCTCCGGCACCAAAAGTCCACACCCACCGTGGACGACTTTTCTTTACACCAACAGGTACTTGCGCGCTCCCACCCCCGAAAGCTAAAATTTTTTCTGTATCCTCGGACTGCGTCCTCCTGAGTTAGCATCCAGGCGATGATCCTTCGCATTCGCCGCCTCTTCCGCAATCCCCTATTTCTCGTCTGCGCGACGGCCTTTCTCACCGCGCTCCTCGTCCAATCCGGCGAACTTGGCACCAGTGACACAACCCATCGCCTTCAGGCCACGCACTCCTTTTGGACCTCCGAGCCGCCGGTCGACCCCAACGACTACCCCGAGTTTGGAATTCACGGTCGCAACGGAAAGCTCTACGGCTGGTACGGGATCGGGCAATCGCTGTTGATGCTCCCCGCTGACATCGCCGGCACTTATGCCGCAAATCTGTCAATATTCAATAACTATGACGCGGACCCCGCCGTCCGCAGCATCGTGGTGAGCTACTCCACCAATATTCTCGTCTGCGTGCTCACAGTTCTGGTCTGCTGGCGGCTGTTGGGGCTTTTCGATTTCACCACCAACCAAAAAATTGCGGGCGTCCTTGCGCTGCTTTTCTGCACCACGTTTCTCCATTACACGCAGAACATGATGGAGAACAATTACATTTTGCTTCTCACCCTCACCGGCCTCGCCTTCCAATACGAATGGCTGAAAACCGGCAGCGCGCGGGCCTTGCTAATCGGTTCGCTCGCTCTCGGCGCAAATCTGCTGACGCGCCTTACCTCTGCGATGGACCTGCTCGCGGTGCTCCTGTTTCTTCTGCTTACGGCGTCGCTCATGGGAAGCAGTGGCAGCGCCTTGCGGACGCGCTTTTCGCGCTACTTGAAAATCGCATTCCCTGTTTACTTCGCTTTTTTCCTGATGGATCGCGCCTATCAGTATTACCGCTTCGGATCTTTCACCAACACGTACATCCAACTATTCGGCCGCGAGCAAAAATTGCTGAATCCCGCGCTCCCCGCCGCATATCCGTTCGACACACCCTTCCACATCGGATTTCTGGGACCGCTCATCACTCCGGAAAAATCCATTTTCCTCTTTGATCCTCTGCTCATTCTCACGGCGATTCTTGCAATCGCCGCCTGGAAACGTTTTCGTCCCGATATTCGCGCGTATCTTGTTTCTGCGGTCGCGCTCATCCTGGGATACATCTGCTTCTATGCAACGTTCACCGACTGGAGCGGCGATTTCGCCTGGGGCGATCGCTACGTTTCCACCGCCGCCCAAATGGCCGCATTCATTTCCGTACCGTTGCTGATGCGCCATCGCGCGGATGTGAGTCGACTCGTGTGGCGCATCGGAATGGCGCTCGTCGCCGCGAGCGTCGTCGTGCAAATCGCCTCGGTAATGTTCTGGTGTCCGCTCGAAATTTATCAGATGGAGACGCTCGGCCATCCCACCTTCGTGATCGCGCTTCGCCTTAGAAATATTCTCGCCTTCAGCCTTGGAAAAATGAATCAGTGGGGCCTCACCAATGACGCGATGAAGGAAGACCCGTGGGATTACGTCCACATCACCACTTTCAATTTTCTGCCATTTTTACTGGCACGAGTCGGGAAAGCCGCCGGATGGCTCGTTCAATTGCTCACCGTGATTTGGTTCACGGTGCTGGCCGCGCTGATCGCATTGCTCGCTTTCCTCTGGAAACGAATCGCAACAAAAAGCTGGGCTTCTCCGCCAATGGGATGACACGAATCGCCGCTCGCTGTAAGATGCGGCGCACAACGTTTCAGCCGGGGGACGCACAATGAAAATCAAGCTCCTGCTTGCCGCACTCATCCTTTTCACTGCGAGCGCCAACCAGGTTTCGGCCTCCCAGCTTCACGTGCAGGTGATTACTTCGCCTCCGGAGGGAATCGCCGTCAATTCCACGCTGATCTACGGCGATAAGGACGCGGTCCTGATCGACGCGCAGTTCCGCCTGAGCGACGCGCACCGACTGGTGGCCGCGATTCTTGAGAGCAAGAAGAATTTGACCACCGTCTACGTCACGCATCCGCATCCCGACCACTATTTCGGCCTGGTCGTAATCCGCCAGGCGTTTCCGGACGCCAAGTTTGTGGCCTTGCCCAAGGTCGTGGACGGCATCAAGGCGAGTTGGGAAGGAAGAGTGAAGGCGTGGAAGCCGCAGTACGGCGACAACATTCCGTCCCATCCGATTATTCCCGATGCGCTCCAGGGAAACACTCTCACACTCGAAGGCGAAACCCTGCAAATCTTCGGGCCCCTGCAGGGCGATAGTGCGGGCGACAACTCGTTTGTGTGGATACCGTCTCTCAGGGCCATCGTCGGCGGCGACACGCTTTTCAGCGGCGCGCATTTTGTCTACGCACCGATGTCGCCCGCTCAGAAAAAAGATTGGTTGGCCACGATCGATCAGATCGAGGCGCTCAAGCCTCAAATCGTGATTCCGGGACATCAAGTCGCCGGGGCGCCGAACGACGCGTCCGTGCTCTCGTTCATGAAGAAGTACATGCACGATTCCGACGCAGCGCAAGCCTCCTCTAAGACAGCGGACGAGTTCAAATCCAAAATGAAGGCGCTGTACCCGAACCTCGGGATCGATGGGCTTCTGGATATCAGCGCTCGTGTCGCGTTCCCGGCCAAACCGCCCGCTTCTACTACTCGGCAGTAGCGCGGCGCCAAGGTTCCGAATCGAATCGCATCCTGTGCACGTCTAAGCTTGTGAAGGAGTCACACTGAGGAGAAACCATGCGATCTAACCCCGTTGCAGCCTGCACGGTGATGTTTCTGGCGATTTTCCTTGCCCCCGCGATTCACGCGCAGGCCAGTCCTCCCGCGAAAGCTGAGTGCAAATTTCCAGACGGTAAAACCGTCCACATCGATTATTCGAGCCCGCGCATGCGCGGCCGCAAAATCTTCGGCGATTTGGTTCCCTACGGTGAGCCTTGGCGCGTCGGCGCCAACGAAGCCACCACATTTGTAATCGACGCCAACGTAACCGTCGGTGGCAAATCTGTTCCTGCCGGCAGCTACACGCTCTTCGCGCTTCCCAAGCCCGATTCCTGGATGCTCATCATCAGCAAGCAAACCGGCGAGTGGGGCGTTCCCTACCCCGGCGAGGAATATGACTTCGCGCGCATTCCGATGAAAGTTTCCAAGCTTCCGTCGCCGGTCGAGGATTTCACCATCGCATTCGATCGCTCCGGCGGCGCCTGCACGATGCATTTGGATTGGGAAACAACGCGAGCTGCCGTGGAAATTTCGGAGAAGAAGTAACTTTTCGGAGAAGAAGTAGTTACTGCTGCACCTGCACGCGCGCCTGCGCCTTGTCGTGATGCTGCCGCGGTTCAACGATCGCGCGAAACACGCGGCCCCGCCCGATCACAAGCTCGCCCGAACGCGCCTCAACATCGAACACCAAAAATCGCCCGTGATATTTCACGAATCGCGCCCACGCCTGCACCGTCGCGCCGGGTCCCACAGCCTTCAAGTGATCCACTTCGATTCGTGTCCCTACCGAAATCGTGCCCGGCGGCAACTCCGATCGCACCGCAACCACTGCGGCATGTTCCATCAGTCCAATCATCGAAGGCGTTGAAAATACCGCCGGCAGACTCGGATCAATCGTCTGCAGCGTATGCTCCGGGCGCACCACGCGTTCGATCGTAGCTTCCAGCCCCAGACGAGGTCCGTTGTGGTGCGAAGGCGCCGCCGCAACCTGCTTTCGCTGCTTCGTCGAGCCAGCCGCTTGCCGTTTGCCGTGCTTGCTTTTCGCCTTCACGGCAGGTACTCGCGCCCGACGCGATCCGTGGCGCCGGCAATCCCGCGAAAACTAAACCAGCTGCGAATAAATTCGAGCAGCGTGATTCCAAATTGGTCCCACAGCCGTTGCTTCAGCGTCCGATAGTCCTGTGTGCCGCTGAACACGTCGCGAATCAAATCGCGAAACGCCGGAGAATAATTCAGCAATTGGACCATCCGCGTGGTGATCGCGCCGCCAAGAAAATTCCCTCGGAAAAGTTTCCGCGCAATCTGCGCCGCCAATTCCAGATCCGCGGAAAAGGCCGCGCGCAACCGCTCCGGATACGCCTGTGGTTGCCCTTCGACCAGCGCTTGCGCCAGCAAGTCGCCCGACCGCAGCGCGTAGTAAAGCCCTTCGCCCGTCACCGGATCGACGCAGGCCGCGGCGTCTCCCGCCATCGCCCAATTCCTTCCCACAATTCGGCGATTGCGAATCGTTTGCGCCTGCGGCGACGGCAGCATGTGACTGTAAAATCGCGCGCCAGCCATGGGAATTTTTTCCTCGTCCACGAATTGATCCAGATGCCGCCGCAATTGCTGCGCCGGACTCTGTCCCATCTTCGCGCAGATGCCCACGGAGAGGTGATCGGCCCGCGGAAACGACCACATGTATCCCTCGAACTCCTTCAGGAATTTCACCTTCAGAATGTCTTCCTCGGTTGGAACAAAGTAACCAAGGGTCACTTCGAGGTCCTTGGTACCCAGAGCCGTCGTTTCCGGCAGCAGTTGATTTCGCGCGCCAGCGGCCAACACCACAAAATCCGACCGCCGCACGTCGCCGCCAACGATCAGTTGTACTTGCGCCCCATCCGTATCCACGCTGGTCACGCGCGAGCACACCGTCGTGCAACCGGCGGCAATCGCGCGATCGAGCAGCAACCCGTTCAAAACTTTCCTCGCATAAATGACGATCGGATGGCTCATCTCGAATCGCGCGCGATGGCCTCCGCCCGAAATCAGCTCCGCCGTCCGCACGATTTTTTTTGGTTGAGAACCTTCTAGCAGGAAGGGATAAGCTTGAATCGCTTTGTGAGTCAGGCCGCCGCCGCACGGTTTTTCCCACGCGAGGCGCTCATCGAAAATTGTGACGTTGAATCCGTGGCTTGCCAGCCGCTCGCCGCACAGGGCGCCCGCCGGCCCTCCTCCGACAATTGCAATATCCTTCATGGCCGGCGCTTTTGGCCCTTTTCCTGGTCCCGTTGTGCGTCAATCACGTGAGCAGCACTCAACTAGAACGATCACCCGATAGATTAGGCGCCGAGTATAACACCAAAAACCGCGCTGGCGGCCCGTGAGCGGCTCCGGCCAGTAACGCATTCGCACGAGCGGATGCCTGCAAACTGACAAACGCGCGGAAACAGCCTTCATTCCTTGATTCCGTCCGCATCAACCTCGCGTGGTAGAATTATTTCTTCGGCCGTTCCTTCGGGACCGCGCCGATGGGCAAGCGATTGGGACAGGCAGTCTCGCAAAGTGAACTGCTGCTTCACCGGGGCGCCTCGAAACGCAACGGTCAGGGAGTAGTGCGTCCGCGCGGCTCGCAGAACCGTCCGTATCGTCATTCCCAGCATCGTTTCACGCTCTCCACCCACTCCACCCGCGGAATCCGCGCATGATTCTCTCGCTCGTTTCCGAACTCGTCGCCCGAGTTGCGCGCCTCCAAGCGATTCAGCAAGGCTGCGACAAACTTCGCCGCAAGGAAGCCGAAGTTGCCTTCGCCGGCTTCACCGACTCCGCAAAAGCCATCCTCGTCCCGCTGATTTTTCGCGAACTCGGCCGCCCCATCATTCTTCTGGTCGACTCCAACCAGCGCGCCGAGGAATTGCTGGAGCCGCTACGCTGGTTTTACCGCGCCGCCACCGCGAAACCCGGCGGTCGCGTGGTGCGTTTTCCCGCCTACGACGTTCTGCCCTACGAAAATCGCTCGCCTCACGCCGAAATTTCCGAAGGGCGCGCCGTCGCCCTCTGGCGCATTGCCTCCGGCGAAGCCGACCTGGTGATCGCGCCCATCCAGGCGGCTTTATGGCGTATGCGCGACCGCGATTTCTACCGCGATTTGGCTCGCGTGATTGCGCGCGATGATTCGATCGCTCACGAAGATCTGATCGGATTTATCAATCGCGCCGGATACGAAAAGCAGGTCACCTGCGAGATGCCGGGACAATACTCCGTTCGGGGCGGCATCATTGATATTTTCTCGCCCGAAGCGCCCCAGCCCGTTCGCGTCGAGCTTCTGGGCGACACGATCGAATCCATCCGCGCATTCGATCCCAATACCCAGCGTTCCACCAATCCGGTCGAACGCGCCGTGCTTTTGCCGCTCACCGAGCTTCTTCGCGGCTCGGAAGTTCTCGCGCACCAGGCCGTCGCCTCCGTATCGGGACGCATCGACGAAGCCGCTCCCCCCGGATTCTATCCCGGCTGGGAATTTCGCGAATTCCCCCTCGAACACCGCCCCGGAATCCTTTTCGATCTCGCTGCTGAACCGCTTTTGGTCATGGACGAGCCTTCCCTCCTCCGCTCCGCGATTGAAAAATATCGCGCGCGCATGCAAGCAGCCTTCGAGGACGCCGAAAGCCCTCTCGCCGAGCCGCCCGATCGCTACATCTTCAACGAAGACGAATGGTCGCTCGCGCTTCAACTTTTCCCGCAACTCTCCATCGAGCATTTGGCGCTCGCCGGCGGCGCTTCCGAAACATTCACGCTGCAAACCCAGCCCACCACGCGGCATCACGGCAATGTGCCCGCTTTCATGGACGAAGTTCGCGCTCGTTTGCATGCCGGTGAACACGTCCTCGTTTCCGCGGCCAGCACCGGCGAGCTCGAGCGCTTCGCCGATATTTGCCACGAATACGATCTGCCGTACACCGTCGGCGAGCTTGAGGAAAATGTCACTGTCACGCGCCTCGCGCAGGAATCAAGCGCTACCAGCGCTCCGGCTATGGTTCTCGTGAAGGCGCCGCTCGCGGAAGGTGTCGCCTTCCCTGAAGCGCAAATCGCTTTCTACGGCAACGCCGATTTATTTGAGACGCCGCCGCAACTGCAGCGTTCGCGGCCCAAGACCGCCAGCTTTTTCAGCGATTTTTCCGATCTCAAGCCCGGCGATTTCGTCGTCCACGTGGATCACGGCATCGGGCAATTCGAAGGCTTGCGTCAGGTAATCGTCGAAGGCGCCAACGGCGAGTTCATGCTCCTGAGATACGCGGGTGACGCCAAGCTCTACGTCCCTCTCGCGCGCCTCGACCTGATTCAGAAATATCAGTCGCTCGGCGGTGTTGAACCGGCGCTCGATCGCCTCGGCACGAACATTTGGGAAGCTCGCAAGACCCGCGTCCGCAAATCCGTGAACGATATGGCCGAGCAGCTCCTCGCGCTCTACGCCGAACGCAAAACCGCTCCCGGCCACGCGTTCCCAAAGGATTCCGCTTGGCAGCGCGAATTCGAGGATGCCTTTGAATTCGAGGAAACCGCCGATCAAGCGCGCGCCATCGACGATGTGAAACGCGACATGGAATCTTCCCTTCCGATGGACCGCTTGCTCTGCGGCGACGTCGGCTACGGCAAGACCGAAGTCGCCATGCGCTCCGCTTTCAAAGCGCTTGCGGACTCCAAGCAGGTTGCTGTCCTCGCGCCCACTACCGTCTTGGCATTTCAACATCTGGAAACATTCCGCCGGCGCTTCGCGGCCTTTCCCGTGCGCATCGAAATGCTCAGTCGCTTTCGTACCGCCAAAGAACAGAAAAAAGCTCTCGAAGAATTGGAAGCGGGCAAAGTGGACGTCGTCATCGGAACGCATCGCCTGCTTTCCAAGGACGTGAAGTTTCACGATCTGGGCCTGCTCATCGTGGATGAAGAGCAGCGCTTCGGCGTAGCGCACAAAGAGCGCCTCAAGGAGATTCGCAAGAATGTGGACGTGCTCACTATGTCCGCCACTCCCATACCCCGCACCCTGCACATGTCGCTCGTCGGCCTCCGCGACATGAGTGTGATCGAAACGCCCCCGCGCGATCGCCTCGCGATTCAGACCAGCGTCTCGCCTTTCAGCGAAACCCTAGTTCAGCGCGTGATTGAGGAAGAGCTCTCGCGCGGCGGCCAGGTTTTCTTCGTTCACAATCGCGTCGAATCGATCGCTTCACTTGCATCGATGGTGCAGCGGCTCGTCCCTCGCGCGCGCGTCGTTGTCGGCCACGGCCAAATGAACGAATCCGCGCTTGAAAAAGTGATGCTCAAATTCATCCGCAACGAAGCCGACGTGCTCGTTTCCACCACCATCGTCGAAAACGGCCTCGATATTCCGCGCGCGAATACCATCCTGATCAATCGCGCCGATCGCATGGGCCTTTCCGAGCTCTACCAGCTTCGCGGCCGCGTCGGCCGTTCCAACCAGCGCGCCTACGCCTACCTTTTGATTCCACCGGAAGGCTCGCTCACACCGATCGCGCGCCAGCGCCTGGCCGCGCTTCAGGAATTCAGCGATCTCGGCGCCGGCTTTCGAATCGCCGCCCTCGATCTCGAGTTGCGCGGCGCGGGCAATCTTCTCGGTGGCGAGCAGCACGGCCACATCGAAGCCGTCGGTTTCGATATGTATTGCCAGATGATGGAGCGCGCCGTCGCCGAACGAAAGGGTGAGCCGGTCGCGCCCGAGCGCCGCGCCACTCTGAATCTCGGGCAGGATATTCGCATCCCCGCCGAATACATCGAAAACGAAAACCTCCGCTTGCGCATCTACAAGCGCATCGCGAGCGTAACTTCCGAGGCCACGCGCGATGAAGTTCGCAAGGAACTGGACGATCGCTTCGGTCCCCCTCCGCCTGCCGTGGTGAACTTGCTCGACTACGCGGTGCTCAAAGCTCTGGCCGAAAAGCTTCTCGTTGCTACCATTGACCGCCGTGGCGATCAGCTGGCTGTCAAATTTTACGACGATACGCCGCTCGGCCCCGAGCGTCTGGTGAAGCTGATCGGCAAGCGCCGGGATATGCGCCTCGATCCCGTCGGCATGCTTTTGTTCGATTGGAAGCGAAGCAAAGAAACAAGCCCAATGGAAG
>DATDMO010000146.1:0-3813 GCA_036518755.1 Candidatus Acidiferrales bacterium
CGCTCAAGAGGGTTGAAGCCGATCAATAAATAGTCTCAACAATACGACCGCGCCGGAGAACATCAAGTTCTCCGGCGCGTTTTTATTTCGGCGCACAGCCGTACGCGGTCATTCGGAGCGGAGTCTGCCGGTTCTTCTCTACCAGCCGTCGCGTTTGTTGCGACGGCTGCCGGCAGACGCAGTCGAAGAATCTCTCTTCGATGTCAGTCAGCTTGGTAACGACCCACCGTTAATGGATGTTCCGCGTCTTGCGCCCAACGTAATCCATCAAAAGGTACTGCCCGAGGGTATACGGAGTGGTGAAATACGCTTTGCCGCGGCAAAGCTCGGTGATCTTCTGCACGAAATGCACCAGACTATAATCGCTCGCCAGCATGAACGTGTTGATCAAAATTCCCGCGCGCTTGCACTTCGCTACTTCTTCCATCGTCTGCGTGACCACCAGCGGATCAAGCCCAAACGCGTTCTTGTAAATGCGCCCATCGTCCAGCGTCAATGCGGATGGTTTGCCGTCGGTGATCATCACGATCTGGCGCATATCTTTTTTCTGTCGCGCCAGAATTCTTTGGGCCATTCGCAGCCCTTCGCGCGTGTTCGTGTAGTACGGACCTACTTGCACGCGCGCCAGTTTCCCCAGTGGGATTTCTTCCGCGCTGTCGTGGAACAGGACGCAGTGCAGGGAATCGCCCGGATACTGCGTGCGTATCAAATGTGAAAGCGCTAGCGCCACGCGCTTCGCGGGCGTAAACCGGTCTTCGCCGTACAGAATCATGCTGTGGCTGCAATCGAGCATCAGCACCGTCGCGCACGAGCTTTGATATTCGCACTGGTGCACCATCAAATCGGGATAGTCCAGCTCGATGGGAATGCCCGCGCCATTGCGCCGCACGGCGTTGAAAAGCGTCCCGCTGATGTCCATATTCAGCGTGTCCCCGAATTCGTAGGCCTTTGACGTGCCTCCCGATTCGATTCCCGTGGCCAGATCGCGCGTGTCGTGCCGCCCAAAGCTGCTTTTTCCGAGCGACGCCAACAAATCCTTCAGCGTCTTGAATCCCAGAAAATCGAGCGCCTTGTCGGTGATTTCAAACCGCGCTTCCGCCTGCGGCTGGTCTTTGCCGATCTGTCCTCCGGGTGTTTCCGATGGTGGAGGCGTCACCCGCGCGGACTGCTGCTGCGTGATAAAACCCTCTTCCTCCATGCGTTGGATGATCTGGTCGATCATGTTGCGCAGTTCTTCGTTCTGCGAAAGATCGGGATTCTGGCGCAGCTTTTCGAGCAACTCCGGAGGAATCAGGTCGCCGTCCTCAAGAGCGCGCAGAATCTCTTCCCGCAGCTCGTCCATGTGCTGCTGGCGAGCCCGTTCCATGTCCAGCTCGTGAAAACCGTATTGCGAATGGAATCCGCTCTGAAGGAAAAAATCCGAAAGCCGGTCCATCAGGTCCTGCAGATCGATGTCGTCCGCTGCTCCCGGTTCATAGCGTGAATATTTCGTGTATTTCATTTTCTCTCAGTGAACGCAATTCCAAATCAATTGAACTGCCGTCGCGGCATCCGCCCGATTGGCTCCTTGGGATCGCGTGGCTCCGGCGTCTTTCGCGCCTCGGCGTAAAAGCCGCGCTCCTCGCTGCGGTTGATGCGCTTTTGCGACCAAAGCCCCTCGAGAATAAACTCCGCCGCGCTGGCCTGAATCGCCGCGTCATCTTTCGAACGCACGCCCAGCGCTTCCAAATGCTCGAAAAGCCCCGCGATTTTCTTGAGCTGCCCAAGCAATTCGCTGCTCGAAGCGTTTGCGGGAATCTTCAATTCGCCGCCCGCTTCGAACCACTGCACCACCGTCTGAAAATTCACATTTGCGAAATATTTCGTGAAGGTCTTGCCCACCGCCGCGCGGATCAATTCCCGTGCGATGTTCTCGGCGCCGCGCATTTCGCCTTCGTACTCCAGCTCGAATTTTCCCGTCATGGCCGGAATGGCGGCGTAGACATCCGCCACGCGGGCCACTACTGCGGAGTCGTGGCTGCGCACGGCCCGCTGTTCCGCGCTGCTCAGCACATTCTCGAGCGCGCTGATCGGCAGGCGCTGGCTCACCCCGGATCGCCGGTCGATTCGCTTGTCCTCGCGCGCCTGAAACGCCACTTCCTCCACGATCTCGCGCACGTACGTCGGCACTTCCACCCGCCGCTTGCCGTCGCGCGCGGTCCACGATTCCTGCTCCGTAATCGACATACCCTCTGCCAGCGTGGCCGGGTAATGCGTCCGGATTTCGGAGCCGATGCGATCCTTTAGCGGCGTGATGATCTTTCCGCGCGCCGTGTAATCTTCCGGATTCGCGGTGAAGACCAGCAGCACATCCAGCAGCAACCGCACCGGATAGCCCTTAATCTGCACGTCGCCTTCCTGCATGATGTTGAACAAGCCCACCTGAATCTTCCCCGCCAGATCGGGCAGTTCGTTGATGGCAAAAATTCCGCGGTTCGCGCGCGGTAGCAACCCGTAATGAATGGTCAGCTCGTCGGAAAGATTTCGTCCCGCGCGCGCCGCCTTGATCGGATCCACGTCTCCGATCATGTCCGCGATGGTCACATCCGGGGTGGCCAGTTTTTCCACGTAGCGCAGTTCGCGCGAAAGCCAGCCGATCGGCGTACTGTCTCCTTCCGCGGCGATGCGCTCACGGCACGCGCGGCACAGCGGCCGGTAGGGATTGTCGTTGATCTCGCACCCGGCGATCACCGGTATCTGCGGATCGAGAAAGCCCGCCAGCCCTCGCAGGATTCGCGACTTGGCCTGCCCGCGCAGCCCGAGCAAAATAAAATGGTGGCGGGAGAGCACGGCATTGGTGATCTGCGGTATCACCGTATCGTCGTAGCCGTGCACGCCGGGGAAGAGCGGCTCGTCCCTTTCCATTTTTTGCAGTAGATTCTCGCGAAGCTCCTGGCGGATGGTTCGCCCTGCGATTTTTTCCTCGCTCCACGGACTTCGTTTCAACTCACCCAGATTTTTCGGCTGTGGACTCATTCGATCACCGGTCGGCACTTCAAACGCGACGCAAAGTTCATCGCGTCGCTCCATTATAGAGGAAGCGAGCGCACGCTCCTAACTTGGATTGATGTAAGTCGCAGGACGTTGCCAAAGCTCTTACAAATCCACGGCCGCGGCCTTTTCGCGGCCGTCATCCTGAGCGGAGTCCCGCGCCTTTTCTCTCCCGCGCGGTTTGTGTGTGGCGCGGGACGCAGTCGAAGGACCTCTCTTGTATGTTTGAATCCCGCTCCGCACTCCATCGAGCGAGAACGCTCGATGAAGCCCCGTCAATTAACGGCGTGCCCGTTCCCTCCGGCCCTACGCCGCGCGCGCTGCTGCTCCTCTAGCTTGGGCACGAACGCTTGCAGCCATTCCAGCATCTGTTCGCGTCGATCCTCCTCCGTGTTCGTTTGCAGCAGCGATTGCCGCTTTTCGAGTTCCATGGGGACCATGGCTGCCATCCGGTAGGAAAGAGTAGAAGGCTCGCTCGGCGCGGGGTCGCTCCACGGCCTGCCAAAAAGGAGAACCTGGCTTTGCTCGAAAACAAGGACGAGTTGCCTTTCTTTCTGCGCGTCCAGGATGCCCAGCTCGTCGCTTACGTACTCCACGAGCCCCTCGTAGTATTCTTTTTCGTGCAGCAGGTCCATTAACCGAAAAACGGCGCGGCCTTCCGTCGCGATATCCATCCGCCCGTCCGAGTAATCCTTGGTTTTACTGAGGATTTCAGCCGTGCAGCCCATGGTGGCGACGGCGTTGTTGGCCGCGAGGATCATCCCGAATTCGATTTTCTCCTCG
>DATDMO010000147.1:0-6123 GCA_036518755.1 Candidatus Acidiferrales bacterium
CACCGCGCGTATGTCGGGACCAAGGTCCAGCGCCTCGATATCCAGCAAGTACATTTACACCTCGTCGTCCGCGCTGGGGGGAAACTGCCGTTGGAATTCTGGAGATTGTTTCCTTATTTCGAGCCAATCGAAGAATGCGCCCGGAGTTTCAAGCCATATGGCGAACCAGTGAGCGACCTCCTCTTTTTCCGCCCGCTTCTGAGTGTCCACCTTGTTGTTCCTCGCGATCATCTCGGCGCGCCGCCGGCCCAAAAGCGCGACTTCCCGGACGCGTTCGCCCGCCGCGCGTTCACCCTCGGCCGTGAATTTTCTCAACAGTTCGTCGAGCCTCACCAGGCACATCTCCGCCTCGTCGAGCGTTGAAAAATGCAGCAGATCGTCGAACTCCTCTTCATAGTGTCCTTCGGTATCCGACCGAGTCGACCACACCACTCGCAACCCCGCCTCTTTCAGAACGCTCACAATGTAATCCGCCCCGGTATTTCCCCGGGCGCCGAGACGCGCAATCAGTTGGCGGCGGATTTGCTCAATCTCGGCGGGCGTGAACCGCGGCTTGCTCATGGCTCGCGCCCCTTCAAGAATCAGCGCCTTCTTTGTCGCGGGATCGCTGGCGGGCTTCTTGTTAGGACGGTTGGCGCTCAAGGCTTCCTCAACTCTGGAATCTTACCTGAGGCGGGATCGGGCTTCGCGCCGATTGCCAGCAGGCGCCTCAGCCGCGCCACGTTGCGATTGTGCTCAGCAAGCGTGCGGCTGAAAAAGTGGCCGCCACGGTCATTGGCCACAAAATACAAATAGTCCGTGCTCGCAGGCGATAGCGCGGCCCGAAGCGATGCTTCGCCGGGATTTGCGATCGGCCCGGGCGGCAGCCCCGGGTGCTCGTACGTGTTGTAGGGCGAATCGATTCGCAGGTCCTGCGGCCGCACATCCTTTTCCGGATGCCCCTCCAGTTCCATCGCGTACTGCACCGTTGGGTCGCACTGCAGCGGGATATTCAGGCGCAACCGGTTGTAAAATACACCCGCCACCAGCGGCCGCTCCTCCCCGTTCGGTGTTTCGCGCTCCACCAGTGAAGCCAGCGTCACGATTTGCTCCGGTGTAAATCCCGAGGACAAAGCCTGCGAGCTTTGCGTGTCGATTGTTTCCCATACCGCGCGGAAGTTCTGAACCATTCGCTTCACCACTTGCTCGCACGTGCTGTGGCGCGTGAATTCATAAGTCGAAGGAAACAGAAATCCTTCCAGGCTCCGCGCTCGCGGATCCAGGTCGGATATCAAGGACGTATTGTGCGCTGCCGTGATGAATTCCTCGCGGTTGCAAATCTTCTGCTGCTCGATTTCGGCGGCGATGTCGTACATCGTCCAGCCTTCGGGTATCAGGACCGTGCGGACAAAAATCCGCCCGTGCGCGAGCTTCCAAAAAACCTCGCGGGAGTTCACCGGCTGGTCGAAAAAGTATTCACCTGCCTGCAGCGGCCGGCGGAAATGCCAGTCGCTGAAGAGCGCAAATGCCAGCCTGCTGCGTATCACATCCTCGTGCCGCAGTATTCCCGCCACGCCCCACCGCGAGGTGCCTTTGGGGACGTCGACGTAAACTTGTTCTGGACGGTGTCCCCGGTAGGGCCGGCTGATCTGAGAATCAAGCCACGCAGAGCCGGCCCCTAGCGCGGAAATCGCGAGCAGCGCCAACAAGCCAAGTCTGCGCATCCCGCGCTAGTCCTTCTCCACGGAACCGCTGCGTCCGTGGTACCGTTTCTGCTCCAGGTAATCGCGCAGTAGAATAGCGGCCGCAACGTCATCAAGGGGACTTCCCTTAGGGCGCCCGCTCCTCGTTTCCGTCACCGTCCGCTGTGCCTCCCAGCTCGTCAATCGCTCGTCCCGCAGTTCCACCTCAATGTCCATGGCCTTCTCCAGGCGGCGAGCAAAGCCCAAGGCCTCCTCCGCCATCGCGCCAGCCTCGCCGGTCAAGTGCAGGGGGTGGCCCACGATAATGCGGCAGACGCCATTTCGGCGGCAAATTTCGCGCAGGCGTTTCATGTCATTTTGGCGGTTTGTGCGCCGCATCGTCGCCAATGGCCGCGCAGTCAGACCCATCTCATCCGAGAGCGCGAGCCCAATCCTCTTACGGCCATAATCCACCGCCAGAATCCTCCGAGGCTTCTCCTCGCTGTTGTCGCTCGCCGTACTTCCACTGTTTGGATTCGACCGGATCAACTTATCTTCTCATTATACGCGACTCCCATCGGTCAAAATTCCGCTGGATCTACAATTCTTCTTGGGCTCGCGCATAAGTTAGATAAGTTTTCATGCGTCGAGGTTACCGCTTGCGGCCGCGCTCGCCGCTCTCCCACGCCGGCCACAACCCTTCGCTCTTCATCGGCCCGCTCAGGCCGGTATCCTTCAGCAGTTGGTCGATCTCGGCTCGCGACTGCCGCCGCCCAATGGGCTCGCTCGTGTCCGCAAGCGCATAGGCAGTGATCGCGGCAATCCCTGCTTGCCGCTTGAGCATCGGAAGCTCCGCCTTGCCGGCTTGATGGCGATTCGTCGCTTCCCTCGTGGGTTCTTGATTCGGTTCGACCGTCAAGATTCCCTCGAGGACAAAATCGAGTCGGTCCGCATCGATCCTCGCATCGAGCGTGAACTTTTTCACGCCCAGTGGTGCGAGCGGTACCAGCGCTTCGCGGACCGGCGCGAGCGCATCTCTGCGCCCTCCCAGTGAATATCCGCTCACGGACCCAATGCCCCTTTCAAACAGAATCGCTACGCTCGTCCGATCGAGTTCGTCGTGATGGGCACGCACGTACGCCCACGAGCCTGGCCTCCCCTGCTTCTTGCCGCTAAACAGTACGAAGCGAATCGAGCGCCGCGGCACCGAGCCCGAGGTATGAACCACGCGCGCCGCGTCGATCATCAGCGCTGCGTCAGAGCTGTCGTCGAGACGCGCCCCGAGCACAACGAACTTGTCCGGCTCCTCCCGTCCGCGAATTTCCGCCACCACATTCTCGGACTCCACCGGACCGGCCATCGCCTTCGCCTCCGCGTGCCCCGTGCTCCCGCCGTTGGGAATCATGAACCTTTCCGTGTGCACTTCGTCCACGCCCGCGCGGCGAAACGCTTCGACAGCCCAGGCCGCCGCGCGCTCCTCTTTTGACGAACTCGTCACTCGTCCACGGAGCGTCGTCAAATACCGCAGATTCTCTTCGAGGGGCGACGCGCCGAGCGCGCTCTGCATCATGGTCGGCACTAACTCAGCGCACGATTTGCCCGCGGTACACGCACCTGCTCCATTCGGAACCTTCCAGCCGCTTGGCGGATTGATCGGAGAAATTTGCGCGGAGCAAATCGATGTGAGCAGCGCAACGCCCGCCAGTACTACTGAAACGCAATTTCTGCGCCGTCTCATCGATAGCTTCGACCTGGTAATGCGGTCATCTCCGGTCTTCATCATCTTGCGTGCAGATAATAGCGAACACCATGCCACGCGGCCATATCGATTGCGCCGAGGATTTCTCTGTGGAAAAAACGCACCTTTTTGGGAATAAAGTGCCCAGTACGGGAAAGTTCTACACAGAATACAGGGTTCACTGTATTGGTCTCCAAATACATCCCTTTTGTCGCGTGTAAGTTACAAAGATGGACAAACATTGGCAATGTAGCTGCCATCAGGTTTCCACCAGTCCACGTTTTAAGGCGCGCAGTACTCCCCGGAGACTTGAGGGATTTCAATCATCCCGGGATTCGCAGCAGCTCCCGTTTGGAAATATTTCAGGCGTTTCGTTGAGACTCAAAAAAATCCCCTCGTTACGCCTTGGCGGCGAGGACGGGAAGGTCCTATTGAAGAAGATACGTGACATTTCAAAGATGTTGCACAACAAGAAGCCCTCCGAACGAAACGCATCCAATCAGTTTGTATTCTGTGAAAAAAGAAGCGGCCTTGCTCAATTCCAAGCCGTTTCGGATTCGAACCTGGACTCCACCATCGAGCGGATGGCTAGCACTCTCGCCATGCAATGTTTGGTGCGCGGTTCCGAGCCCCAGGATTTCGCGATTCTAGTCCCGGTCGAGAAAGTGCTGGCGAACCGCCTGGAGTCGCGTGCTAAAGAGCTTCTTGAGGAAGGCCGCGCCGTGGCGAATCCTGCTTTGTTGAGTCCCCGTCAGCAGGAAATTCTGCACTCGATCCTTTGCAATCATGCCAACAAGGAAATCGCCAGCAAGCTCAATATCACCGTGCGGACCGTGAAATTTCATATTTCTACGTTGCTCAACAAATTCGGCGCGGAAAATCGCTCGGAGTTGGCGCGTAGGGCATCGGGATTCCTGCGCACAACAATGGACGTTCAGGACGGTTTCGAGAATGCACGCCCGGAGACCAGACACGATGATTTGCGTCCCATTCCTGTTGATTCCGGGGAACCCACGCGGCGGAAAGCCGGGAACGCCCGTCTTTCATCTCAGCGAATCCTCACCGCCTAAATAGCCGCGAACCCCGAACCTAGCCTCGGGGTGGCACCCCAGTTTCCAACTTCCAACTTCCAACTTCCAGAACGTGCTATCGTGCCGCCATGCATCACGAAAGGATAAACTGATGAAGACGAAGTTCCTTGCCGGCATCGTTGCGCTTTTGTTCGTCGCTTTGTTTGGCTACCGAGCTGTGGCGGCCAGAAACACCGCGCAAGCACATGCCGAAGATCGCGCGCAGATCGAAAATCTCATGTGGCGCTACAGTCGCGCCCTATACACGCATGATGCCGATGCGTACGCGGCCCTCTATACGCCGGATGGTCAATTCGGCACCGGCGCCCGTGCGGTCAAGGGACGCGATGCGCTCAAGAAAATGATCCTCGATCTCAAGCAGCGCACGGCCGTGCAGCAGCCCGTCTACGTGATGGACACAAACACCTCAGTGGAATTTCCCGACCGCGATCACGCCCATCTGGAAGCGTACTGGCTGGAAGTCTCGCCGCGCACCGGCCCCAATGATCCGGCTCGCTTCGTGAACGCCGGCCGCGAAGTGGAAGAACTCGAGCGCATCAATGGCCAGTGGCTCCTCAAGCTCCGCGACGCGGCGCCAAAGGACTGAACGAAATCGCGTTCATCAGCAGCTTGCTGATTTAGCGCCATCCAAGCCCTGGTGCGACAGTCGTCAGAATCGCCTCCATGACATGCGCATTGTAGTCAACACCCAGTTGATTTGGAACGGTCAGCAAGAGCGTGTCGGCTTCCGCGATCGCCTCGTCCTCTTTGAGCTGGTCGATCAGGACATCCGGCTCGGCGGCATAGCTGCGGCCGAAGATCGCCCGCGAGTTGTCAAGGATGCCGATCTGGTCCGCTTCCTGACCTCCTCGCCCGAAATAAAAACGATCGCGCTCGTCGATCAACGCGAAGATGCTGCGGCTGACGGAAACACGCGGCGTGCGAGAGTGGCCGGCCTCCTTCCACGCTTCGCGAAAGGCGCGAATCTGCGCTGCTTGCTGGACGTGGAAAGGTTCGCCGGTCTCGTCCCATTTCAGGGTTGAGGATTGCAGATTCATTCCGAGTTTCGCGGCCCACGCGGCTGTGGCATTCGAAGCTGCGCCCCACCAAATACGATCGCGCAACCCTTCCGAATACGGCTCGAGACGCAGCAGCCCCGGCGGATTCGGAAACATCGGACGCGGGTTCGGCTTCGCGAATCCCTTGCCGCGCAGCAGCTCGAAAAACTCTTGGGCGTGCCGCCGGCCCATGTCTTCGTCGTTCTCGCCTTCAGCCGGCTGATATCCGAAATGGCGCCATCCATCGATCACCGCCTCGGGTGAACCGCGGCTGATTCCCAACTGCAAGCGTCCGCCGGCGATCAGATCCGCAGCGCCAGCGTCTTCCGCCATGTAGTAAGGGTTCTCGTACCGCATGTCGATCACTGCGGTGCCAATTTCAATCTTTCGCGTCCTGGCCCCGACCGCCGCGAGCAATGGAAACGGTGATCCCAATTGCCGCGCGAAGTGATGAACGCGAAAGTAAGCTCCGTCCATTCCCAGGCGCTCGGCCTCCACGGCGAGGTCGATGGATTGCAGGAGCGCGTCAGCCCCCGATCGCGTTGCCGACTGCGGCGAAGCTGTCCAATGGCCGAATGAGAGGAACCCAATTTTCT
>DATDMO010000148.1:0-7166 GCA_036518755.1 Candidatus Acidiferrales bacterium
CGCGGCTCAACCGCTTGCGAGCGCCCTGAAGCATCGGTTTCCCGATCGCCCGGTTGTCATCTCGACGACCACTGAGACGGGCCAGCGCCTCGCGCGTGAGCGCATACAGTGCGCTGACGGCATCTTCTACTTCCCGCTTGATTGGGCGGTGGCCGTTCGCCGCGCACTCACCGCGATTCGCCCCGCGCTCGTCATCGTGATGGAAACCGAAATTTGGCCGAATTTCTTAAGGGAAGCGCGGCTGCAGGGCATCCCCGTGTTATTCGCTAACGCGCGCATCTCCGAGAGATCGTTCGCCCGCTACAAGACGTGGGAATTTCTGATCGGAGAGTTTTTCGCGCGTGTTCTTCGCGATCCTGAACTTTTTCTGGTGCAAACGCGCGAAGATGCCGGTCGCCTGGCCGAAATGGGCGCTCCCGTCGAGCGCATCGAAGTGACCGGCAACCTGAAGTACGATGCCGAGCCTCCCGCCGTTGGAGAATTCGGCGCGTGGCTGGGCGAGCAGATTCGACGGCAGGAGCGATGGCCTGTCGTAGTGGCCGGCAGTGTTGTAGCAGAGGAAGAAGAAGCGGTGCTGGCTGCATATGACGTCGTACAGCGGCAGTGGCGCCGCGCTTTGCTGATCCTTGCGCCGCGCAAGCCGGACCGCTTCGATGCCGCCACAGCGATTTCCGCCGCAGGAGGCTGGAATGTTGTTCGCCGCAGCCGTATCGATCTCGCGCAGCCATTGCAGGAAAATGCCGACGTGTTGATCCTAGATTCGATCGGCGAGCTGGCCGGTCTGTATTCGCTTGGTGATGCGGTTTTTGTTGGAGGGTCGCTGATTGCCGCGGGCGGTCACAATATCCTGGAGCCCGCATGGTTCTCGAAGCCGCCCGTCTTCGGACAATCAATGGAAAACTTCAGCGAGATGGCCGCGCAATTTCTTTCCGCGCGCGCTGGCGTGCGAGTGACGAGCGGGCCACACTTGGGAAAGGTATGGGTCCAGCTAATCGAAGATCCGCCCCTTCGCGAACGGATGGGGGCGGCTGCGCGCGCGCTTTCGGAACGCAATCGCGGCGCTACACAGCGTTCTCTCGAACGACTCGCCGCCGTGCTGAATGGAAGAGGCCCAAGCGCGTGAACATCGACCAGTCGCTCCTATGGCCTCTCACCCTGCCTTACGGAGCAGTGGTTCGTCTGAAGGCCCGCGCCTACGAAATAGGAATTCTGCGGCAGCAGCGACTGCCCGGCGTCGTAATCAGCGTCGGAAACCTCACCACCGGCGGAACCGGAAAGACGCCCATGGTTCTTTGGCTTGCGGAGAGACTTCTCGCCGAGGGAAAGAAGACGGGGATTCTCACGCGAGGCTATCACGGCGAAAATTCGCCGATCGGCTCTACCGCTGATGAAGTGCAATTGCTCCAGAGGCGTCTCGGAGATCGCGTTGCCTTTGGCATTGGCGCCGATCGCTTTGCGCGCGGCAGCGAACTGGCGAGGCGCGGCGTTGACTGGTTCATTCTCGATGACGGCTTTCAGCACCAGCAACTCGCGCGCGACGTGGATATCGTCCTGATCGATGCGACAAACCCATTCGGCGGCGGCCATTTGCTGCCAGCGGGCCGTCTGCGAGAACCGAAAGCCGCGCTTTCTCGCGCCGACATCGTCGTCATCACGCGCAGCGCCCACGCCCCGGCCGTCGAAGCGGCGATTCGTCGCGAGTCGCGTGCGCCTATTTTCTACGCCAGCGTCCGGCTCGATTCCGTGATGCCGTGGCCTCCGAAAGATGCGCCGCCTGAAATCGCGGACATGCAACGGAAAAAACTTTTCGCGTTTTGTGGCATTGGCAATCCGTCGGCTTTCGTCGCCAATCTGCGCGAGTGGGGTTTTCAGATCGTGGCCGAGCGGTTTTTCCCGGACCACCATCGCTACACGCCCGAGGATGTCAAGGTGATCGAAAGCGAAGCGTGCACGACCGGCGCGGACGCGCTGATCTGCACGGAAAAAGACACTTTCAATTTGGCGAACGCGCAGTTTCACTCATTCGACGTTTCCTACTGCCGCATTTCTCTTCAGATGGATCGCGCCGAAGAATTTTGGCAGGCGATTGTCTCGGCGATCGAAAGCGCGCACCGATGACCGATGAATGATGCGAAATTTTCGCTCGTTCGCTCCCAACGAATGTGCGACACTGCCGTACTTCCTCCGTCAAACTCGACACATTTTGTGTCTCTTCGGGCGGCGGGAAAGCCGATTTCGTGAGCAAAACTGGCAATTTTTGGGCGCGTTTCCGAGTGCGCGCAGGCTATCCCGTTGCCGCCATTTACTTGGCGCTTGCGGCGCCCACGCTTCGCTGGATGGCGATCGGCGCGGTCGTGGCCGCCTTTGGTTTGATAACTCGCGCAGCCGCCGCGGGACATCTCCGCAAGGATCAGCAACTTGCCACCACCGGCCCCTACTCCCGCACCAGGAACCCGCTGTATTTCGGCAGCGCGCTGCTCGCCGCCGGCTTCATTCTGGCAGGCCACTCCCTCTGGGCCGGCGCGCTCGTCGCCTCCTACTTCGCGGTGTTCTATTACGCCGCGATCCGCACCGAAGAGGCGCATCTCCGGGCGCATTTTGGTTTCGAGTTTGAAGCATATGCGGCGCGAGTGCCGCCATTCTTTCCGAGCCTCGGGACGGCCGAAAAGGAGGCGGCGCCCGCGAAAGGCGGGATTAGCGCGCCATTTTCTTGGGCGCAGTATCGGCGGAATCGGGAATATCAGGCGCTCATTGGGACACTCGCGGGGCTCGGAGTTCTGTGGCTGAGAATGTGGATTCGCTCCCGATTCGGTTACTGAGCGGCGTAATCGCGCACTGAAATGGTTTGTCCGTCGGTTATCGCGGTGATTGCGCCGTCGCGGTCGGTACGCAGCAGCTTAATTCCATCACTCTTATAGCGGTCGACCACGGTTTCGGCGGGATGGTTGAATGGATTTGCCTGGCCTACGGAAACAGCGCCGATACGCGGCGCGACTGCCGCGAGGAAGGCGGGCGACGACGAAGTTTTGCTTCCGTGGTGCGGCACCTTCAGGAAATCGGCGGCGAGGGGCGCGCCCTCTTCAACAAGTTTTTCCTCCGCGTGCTGCTCGATATCCCCAGTAAGCAAAAAGTGGACATGGCCATCGGAAAGGCGCAGCACGAGCGAATTGTCATTTGCAGTTTTCGTGGCAAAGCCGCCGTGCGGAGGCCACAGCACATCGACGAGCGCGCCATGCCAGTTGGATTCCGCGCCTTGGGCTTGATGCACGACGGAAACGCCGCGAGATTTCGCTTCGACAAGCAGACGTTGGAAGGCCGGCCGAGGATCGTCTTCTCCAACCCACAATGCGCCGACGCGGAAATTATCGAGCACTGAGTAGAGACCATCCAGATGATCGTGATCGGCATGCGTGAGCGCGACCACATCGAGTCTTTTAAACCCTCGCGACCATAGGTACGGGGAGACGACTTCTTCGCCTACATCCGCGCCCGAACGCTGCCCGCCAACCCATTCCGAGCCAGCCAGGCCGCCGCCATCGATGAGCAAGGTGCGCCCGTCTGGAAACGCGGCGAAAATTGAATCGCCCTGTCCGACATCGAGCACATCCACTTCGAGCTTTCCGCGGCGCAGATTTGGGGAAAACGGATAGGAGGCGACGAGAAGCGCCAGCACAGCCAAAACGAGTGCCGAGGCCCATTCTGTTGGCGCGATCGGGGCCGGCGGCTGGCGCCTGGTCACGCGATTTTGCCGGCGCGCCGCGGCTGCGCGCGCGGACACCGCAAGAACTATCAGCGCCGCAAAAAAGAGAAGGACGAGCCAGAACGGAGGTCCCGGAATGCGATAAGAAACGCGGGGAAGCCGGCTAAACCATCCGATGGTTGCGAGCAACAGTCCCGTAAGAAAGCCCAGCGCCTTCGCGAGCAAGGCAGCGAATCGAATCCATACGAAGGTTGCAAGCAGGGTGAGAAAACCAAAAGGCACAATCAAACCGGTCAGCAGCACGGCGGGGATGTTGCTGAGCGGCCCGACGAGGCTTACGCGATGAAAGTCTTGCGCCAGCAGCGGGAGCATGCCGATTTGGATGGCGACGGACAACAGGACGATATCCCACAGGCGCAGGCCCGTGCGAATGGGCGAGGCCACCAGGAGGCTTGTGTGGGGCGCAAGGCGTTGCGGGACTCTGGATTCGAGCCACTGCGCGGCGGCGCGCATTTCGATTCGAAATTGCGCGATCTTCGGGGGATAAGCAGGATCGCGGGTTACATCGCCCAGGTGGCGCAGGCCTGCGCGGTAGGGAGCGCTGGTCCGTTCCATCCAGGGCAGCGCGAGACCCGCAATAACGGCCGCCGCCAGAAACGAAAGCTGGAAGCTCGAGTCGGCGAGCGATGATGGCTTCCAAGCGAGAATTACCAGGGCCGCCAGCGCGACGGTATTCAGCAACTCGATCTTGCGAAATAGAGGGCGCGCGCATAAATAAAGCGCGGCCATCAGCGCGGCGCGGAGGATGGGCGGCCGATCCTGCACGATGCCGACGTAGGCCGCGAGCGCAGCTAGAGTGACGACGCTTGTGACGCCCATTGGGAATCGCAGCTTGCGGCAAAGCCAGAAGAGAAATACCACCAGCGCGCCCACGTGCAGCCCGGCAACCACGAGCACGTGATAGGCCGAGGTCTTTTGGAAGGCGGTTACGACGTCCGAATCAACGAAGCTTCTATCGCCGAGAAGCATGGCCCGCAGCACGGCAGCGCGCTGCGGCTGGCCGGGAAAGAGGCCATCCAGTCGCGCCAGCATGTTTCCACGAACACGCGCGAGACGCTGTAAAAGAGTGGGCCTTGGCCGGCCAATGAGTTGCAGCAACTCGCCACTGCGAAGCGACGCGGTCAAGTCGATTTTTTGTCCAGCGAGATAGGCGCGGAGATCGAACGCGCCGGGATCTTCGAAATTTCGCGGTGGGCGCGCTTTCACCAACGCCTCCACGCGATCGCCCGCGCGAAGACCTGCGGGAGCGGCGGCCACGCTGGGTGCGCTCGGCTCGCCGTACAGACTCAGACGCATCCCGCCGCTGACTGCTACGGGTCTGCCGGCTATTTCCACTTGTTCGAGATTCATTTCGTAGCGGCGGCCCCACGGCAGATTCATGGGGTCGTCGCGAAGACGCCCTTGCCAGCGCAGCGGCTCGGAGGTATCCAAGCGGCCCGCGGCGATGAGGCGAGTTACGTGGTCGGAAGGTATAGCGGCTCGCTCGACGGCGAGCGCCACTACTCCGATGGCGAGCCACGCGACTAGGGCGAGCACCCATGCCATCGCCAAACGGCGCCACCAGATGAAAAGTCCGGCGGCGACCAGCGACGCTACGGCCACGGCAAGCCACAGCGGCAGCGGCCCCGGCAACCATTTCCCTATTTCGACGCCGCTAGCAAACGCGGCGACGATCCACACGAGCGGCAGTTTCATTGGATTCGCCGCAGGAGGACAACAGCCTCCATATGGAACGTTTGGGGGAAAAGATCGAGGAGGTGGATAGCCGAAATTTCGTATCCGGTCTTCAACAGTTCCGCCAGATCGCGGGCAAGAGTTGGCGGCTCGCAAGAAATATACGTGATACGCGCGGGCTTGATCCTGGCGAGGTGTCTTACGATTCCCGGCGACAATCCCGCTCGCGGCGGATCGGCGACGATAAGATCGGGCCGGTCCTTGAACCTATCGAGAAGATGCTCAACATCCATCGCACGCGCTTCGATGGCGCCCCGATTGGGCTCCGCGCGCGCTGAAATATTGAATTCCAAATCGCGCACTGCGGCGGGATTTGATTCAACGGATACGATTCGATCAAAGCGTTTCGCGAGCGGCACGGAAAACAATCCAACTCCGGCGAAAAGATCCAGGGCGAGGCTTCCGCCTTCTTCATTCCCTGCGATTTGACCAACCATCTCGTCAATGAGAAAGCGATTTACCTGGAAAAAAGAGAGGTGGCCCACGCGGTACGACGAGCCGCCAGCCTCGTATTGGACAAAACCGGGTCCAGCGAGATCCATTCGTTCGCGTGTTGGATCGTGGAGGAGCAGGCTTTCCAGTTCGGGCGCAATTCCACGAACTTTTTCGGCAATTTCCTTGGCGGGAGGGAAGGCACCGGAGAAAGTCAGAGTGAGGAGGAGTTTGGAATCATTTGCGCCAGCAAAGGCTTCAATCTCGCGCAAATTACGGGGGAATTGGCCGGCGGCAAGCGCGTCGCGGAAAGCGAGCAAGGTTTTCAGAAGCAGCGGAGAGAGAATCGCGCACTGTTCCACGGCGCAGAGCGTGGCGGAGCTTGCGCCAAAGTATCCGATGCGAAGGCTCGTCGCTTGCGATTGGCCGGAAAGGGCGGTCACGCTTGGATTCGCGGCGGATTGTTCGAGCGGACGGACTTTCCACTGGGCGCGATTCCGATATCCCCACGGAGGCGAAGCGTGCGCCGCGATTTCGCCGGGCCATTCGATGTGTCCGAGCCGCCGCAGAGTTTCGCGCAGGATTTCCGTTTTGTATTGAAGCTGGGCTTCGTAAGCGATGTGCTGGTAATTGCATCCGCCACACACGCCGAAATGAGGACAGGGCGGCACGGCGCGACCCGCCGATTGCTCGATTAATTTTTCCACTCGCGCGCGGATAAACTTCTTCTTTTTTTCGACGGGCGCAGCGGAAACGCGCTCGGCCGGAAGCACGAAGGGCACGAAGACGGTGGAACCCTCGTGATGTGCCAGGCCATCTCCGCCGTAGATCAATTTTTCAATGGTGATATCCATCGTGGCCGCCGAAAAAGCAGCGATTCCTAAGTGAGATAAAAAAGACTGAGCCGGGGCACGTCAAATCGCTCGAATAGACGCTTTTGCATGTACTGGCGCTCAAGTTGCGCCAGCTGCGCGGCAGACATTTTGCGCCGGTAAGGCGCAAGAGAGCGATCCATTTCCTGGCGAATGGCGAGCATGGCGCTTTCATCCGCGTCAGCAGAAATCGCCGCAGTCAATTTGTCTTCGAGCACGGTCATCCGCTGCTCAAGCTCCTCGAGATCGAGCGCGCCGGGCGTTTCGGCGACCGGTAAGGTTTCCGCGAGCTTTTCCGCGGCTTGTTCGAGCCGCTCGGACATCGCAGGATGTGAGGCCCGATGTTTCCGAGATGCTTCGCGGAGCTG
>DATDMO010000149.1:0-2355 GCA_036518755.1 Candidatus Acidiferrales bacterium
TTCACGATTTCGGCGATCTGCGGATGCATCAAGGGCTCGCCGCCGGGAATACTCACCACTGGCGCACCGCATTCGTCAACCGCGCGGAAACATTCCTCGGGAGTAAGATTCTTCTTGAGAACGTGCGCTGGGTACTGAATCTTGCCGCAACCAGCACATGCGAGGTTGCAACGGAGCAACGGCTCCAGCATCAGGACGAGCGGATACTGCTTGCGCCCTTTCAGTTTTTGGCGGATGACGTACGACGACACCGCCCACATCTGCGATACTGGTCCCGGAACAGCCATCAATAAGCCTCGGTCATCCCTTCTTCCTTTTGTTGCAGATGTCTTGCGCTCTGTGATGTCTTTATGATGCCAGATTAGCCGGATTCTGTGAACCAATGAAACGTCTGCGTGTGTGTAGAAGGGTCGCCAAAGGACCTAGCAGATCTTGTTCTGCGCCGGCAGCTTAGGGATTAGTTGGAATCTTGCTTGGCCGGCGAAGTGGCGTAAGCCGACCTCACCCGCAGTACTTCCTGAACGCGCGGATCCTTAATCACCTTCTCGAAAACGGGATCCTTTTCGACCTCAAGCAGATTCTTGTACCCGTCGTCGCGGGCAAGCTTCAGGTAGCGGGCCACATGCTCGGCGTCACCCAGCTTGGCGTAGGATTTTGCGATTGTAAAATACAGTTCTCCCGAATCCGCGGCCGTCCTCTGCTGCAACAGCGAACCACCCGATCCGTGGTGCTCGAAGATCATAGGGTCAAGCGCGACGGCCTTGCCGAATGCTTCCATCGCCGGCGGATATTTCTTGATAGCACAGTAGGCGTAACCAAGGTTGCTGTAGACTGCGGCCATTTGGGGCGCCACATCAAGGGCCTTCTTGTAATATTTGATGGCTTTGCCGTAGCGCCTTCTTGCGTATTCCACCGTGCCAAGATTATTAATCGGCTCCGAAAATGTCTTATCCGCGCGCATGGCTTTCTTATAGAAATGCTCTGCGAGGCCGTCCTGCCCCAGTTCCTGGTAAGCCATCCCCGTGCGATTGAGAAAGTTGGCGTTATGCGGGTCAGTTTCCAGAAGATGCTGATAGGCGATTGCGGCGTCGCTGTACTCTTTGCGCGCCATCAGGATGGCCGCGCGCATTTCAGCCACTTGACGCGGAGTCATCGGCGGGCTCTGGTTTTGCAGTTGCGAATGATCGGCCGCGGGCTGGAGGTTGTCGCTGGTATCCTGCTGAGCGCGGGAACTGCGGGTGAATCCGACTGCGAAAAACGCGACCACAATGGCGAAGAGGGCCAAGGGTTTCATTGCCCATCTCCTGGTTGTACCGTGGCAGAAGCTACCGCTGGATTCTAGTGCGGTTTCGACGTGTCCGGCTGTTTCTCTCCCCCAAAGATACCAAATATCTTGTCAAACAAGCCTTTTTTCTTCTCGGGTTGCTTAACCTGCCCCTGGCGCGCGGTCTGCGTAGCTGATTTTGCCGGCGGAGGGACGGCAACGCGTCCGTTCTTAGCGGCGTTCGGCGACACTTCATGCGTCTCCGGCGGTCGAGGCCCTGGGGCCTCCGACCCTTTGCCGAACAAGTGAGCCAGCCAGGACGCGGGTCCCGACTGCGCCAGGCCTCCCCCGTGAAGCTGGCAATACTGGTTCGGCTCAGTGCCGGCTATAAAATATTCGGTCATCATATGCGGACAAGACGGCGTGGCAAGCTGTCCTGTCTCGGGATCGATGGACTGCTCAACAATGCCCGGCGGGGGCTCAAAATCTTGGGTGTCGCGATACTTTGGCAGAATCACGGCGCGCTTCATGAACTCCGCCCAGATAGGCGCCGCAGCTTCGCCGCCTGCCAGGCCCAAATCCCGGTTATCGTCGAATCCAACCCACACGACGCACAACAGATTGGACGTGTAACCCGCGAACCAGCCATCGTGCGACGTGCCTGTCTTGCCCGCGGCGGGGGCGGCAAATCCGATCTCCCGCACCGGATAGCCGGTGCCATGATTGATGACGTCCTCCATCAGGCTGGTCGTCAAGAACGCCACCCGCGGATCGAGCACGGACCGTGTCGACGGAGAATTGGATTCCGCGGTGCTTCCGTTTCCCGCGATCACGCTGCGGATGAAAAGCGGCTCCGCCCGTATGCCGTTCGCTGCGAACGCCGTGTAGCCCGCCGCCACCTCGATGGGAGTCATCTCGTAAGCGCCGAGCGCCACCGCAGGGGTGGGCTGAATATTTCCGCCAAGCCCCATCTGCCGTGCCAAATCAACCACCCGCTCATATCCGATCAACTCCGCCACCTTCACCGTGGCCACGTTCAGCGAATGGATGAGCGCATCGCGAACCGTCACCGTACCGAAGAACTCCTCGCC
>DATDMO010000150.1:0-12439 GCA_036518755.1 Candidatus Acidiferrales bacterium
ACGGTGAGTGTGGACTTCCGGCCCGAAATTGCGAGTTTCGATGATTGCGACACAGAAGCACACGCCGTTGCGAGGGACACGTCCTGAGGGAACTCGCGACGAGCGGGAAGCAGCGGCGCGGGTGCGTGATATGTTTACGCGCATCGCCCCGCGGTACGACTTTCTGAATCATCTCCTCTCCTTCTCGCTGGACAGACTCTGGCGACGGCGCACGGCGAAGCGATTTGCGGCGGTTCTGCGGGGGCCTGAGGCGCGCGTTCTCGACGTCTGCTGCGGAACGGGCGATCTGGCATTCGCTCTCGAGCGCGCTCGATCGCGAGCGCTCGGACCAGCGCCGCGCGAGCCGATCGTGGGCACCGACTTTGTGGAAGCGATGCTCGTGCGCGCCAGCGAAAAGGCGCGGCATGCCCGTTCATCCGCGATTTTTGCCGCTGCAGACGCGTTGCGACTTCCATTTGCCGATGGAAGCTTCGATCTCGTTACCACCGCCTTTGGCTTTCGCAATCTGGCGAACTACGAGGATGGGCTGCGCGAGTTCGCCCGCGTTTTGAGACCTGGAGGCGAATTGGGAATTCTCGAATTCACCGAGCCGGGAGCTGGTCCTCTGGCGGGAATTTTCCGTTTCTACTTCAGGCATGTTTTGCCGCGGATCGGCGCCGCGATTTCCGGCAATAGCGAAGCCTACTCGTACCTGCCTAGCTCCGTCAGAAAGTTTCCATCGCCCGCGGAACTTGCCTCGATGATGAAGAATTGCGGCTTCAACGATGTCCGCATCGCCTCGTGGAATTTTGGCAGTGTGATGCTCCACTCCGCCCACCGGTCCTGATCGCTGGCCTGGGATTCTGACTTCGAGTTTTGGCTCTCAACTTCGAAGTGTCCTCGGGTATCATGGTCGCGTTGTGTCCACGATGGCTCAAGCGCCGATCGATCTTCGCAGCGACACTGTAACGCGTCCGACTCCCGCGATGCGGCGCGCCATGGCCGAAGCGGAAGTCGGAGACGATGTGTATGCCGAGGATCCTACAGTTAACCGCTTGCAAGCGCGCGCGGCGGAAATCTTCGGGCGCGAAGCGGCGCTCTATTTTCCTTCCGGCTCGATGGCCAACCTCACCGCGATCAAGACTTGGACGCGCCCCGGCACGGAAGTGATCTGCGAGGCGCAAGCGCACATCTATCTATACGAGATGGCCGCTGTGGCCGCCATCGCGGGATGCATGCCCAATACGGTGCCGGCGCCGAATGGAACGCTGACGTGGGATTTAATCGAGCCGCTGATTCGCCCGCACATTTACTACCGCGCACAAACCGCTCTGATCGAGCTCGAAAATACGCATAACATGCACGGCGGCACAGTGTATCCGCCCGAAATCGCCGAGGACATTTGCGACCGCGCTCACGCCGCAAATCTTCCCGTGCATCTCGATGGCGCGCGGATATTCAATGCGTCGGTTGCGCTGGGACGCGGCGTCGCGGAGATCACGCGCAAATTCGATTCGGTGATGTTCTGTCTCTCGAAAGGGCTCGGAGCACCCGTAGGCTCGATGCTCGTTGGTTCGCGCGATTTCATTGACAAGGCGCGCGTGACCCGCAAGCTTTTGGGCGGCGGCATGCGGCAAGCCGGCGTGCTGGCCGCCGCGGGATTGATCGCGCTGGAGGAAACGCCGAAGATTCTGCATCGCGATCACGAAAACGCGCGCCATCTTGCGGAAGGCCTGGCGCGGATCGGGGGCATAACGATCGATCCGAAGAAGGTTGTTACCAACATCGTGATCTTCGATGTTCGCGCCACGGGCCGCACCGCCGCGGAAATCTGCGCGGCCCTAGCGAAAGAAAATATTTTGTGCGGCGCCACCGGCCCATTCGCCATCCGCATGGTGACGCATTATGATGTCGATCGCGCGGGCATCGATGGCGCGCTCGCCGCGATAGCCGCCACGGTTCGCTCCCGAACTTCCACAAAAGCAGTTTGAAGCGCTCGCCTTGTTGCTAAAATGAACTTGTGAGAAAGGAATCGTCTTCTTGAGCCTTCGGTGCGCCGTTCTGGCGCTGTGCGCCACGCTCTTCATCGCCATCGCGGGTTGCAGCAAGAAAGAATCCAGCGAACCTTCCGGGCCGCCTCCGCCGACCGCCGTCGTTGATCCTGCCACTGCAGGCTCGATCACCGGCACAGTGAAATTGGAAGGCGAGCCGCCAGTTTTTCGCCCCATTGATATGAGCGCGGAGCCGACCTGCGTGAAGGCGAATCCGTCTCCGGTAATTCCTCCCATCGTGGCGACGGGGCCCGATCACGCGCTCGCGAATGTCGTCGTGTACATCAGATCGGGGCTCGGTAGATATCGCTTCGATACGCCGAAAGAGACGGCTGTGCTCGATCAGAAGGGCTGCATGTATGTTCCCCGCGTGCTGGCTGTGATGGTGAATCAGCCCATCGAGTTCAAGAATACCGATCCCACTACGCACAACATTCATCCCATGCCGCGCACGAACCATGCCTGGAATCGGTCGTTGGATGCGGGCGAGCAACCGTATGTAACAACTTTTTCGCATCCGGAACTCGCCATTCCGGTGGCGTGCAACATTCATCCATGGATGCGCGCGTTCTTGTTCGTGTTCGCACACCCTTATTTTGCCCTGACGCCAAGAACCGGCGACTTCGAACTGAAAAATGTCCCACCGGGCACCTACACGGTTGAAGCGTGGCAGGAGCGCTTCGGCACGCAGGATGCAACGGTTACGATCGGCCCGAACGAATCGAAGTCCATCACGTTCACCTTCAAATCTGCCGAACCCCGCTGACTATCCCGCAGCGGGATCTGGCCGCGTTCGGCTCAGTGTGCCCAAACCTGAGAGGGATCCGCCCGGTATGGGTAAACGTGCACCATCCAACCGAAGATTTGTGGAATCCAGCGACCATTTGCCGCCTCGCAAGCATCCTTTGTTGCAATCGAACCTGCGGGGCCGAACTCCTTCCAATTGACGTCCGATGCATTCTCGCCGCGCGGCGGCAGGCAAAGGTTCACATGCTTGTGCCAGCGCGCGATGCTGAGGGGCACGCGCTCGTTTAGCTCTGCTTCGGTGGCCCTCTTCCGGTCCGTGAACATGGCACCTTCCAGCTCGTACCCGCCGTCCACTTTTTCGTACAGCAGAGATGTTGGTCGCGTCGGATCGAAACGGAACATCGCCTTAAACGCGTTTCGGTAGTTCGTGAAGTGATACTGCTTCTGCGGCACGTTCGGAAGAAAGACTTTATAGCCGTCTGCTAGCGCGACTCGGTAGTCCTTGTATCGGTCAATGGACTTGCGGAGGGTTTCGACGATCTGGGCGGCTCGCTTGTTGTCAGCCTGATTTTCCGGGCGCAATGCCGTCATGAACATGTGCGGGTTCATATCCATTCCACCGGACATGGCACCTACGATGGCCCGCGCAGCGTCCGGGCTCTTCGCGGTGTCGTGCTGCATGTCACCCATAGTCATGTCGCCCATATCGCCCCGGTTCTGCGGCTGCCCATTACGCGAAATTCTGGTTTGGCCCCCAGCAACGGGCGAGCACGCAAAAAGGATCGCTGCGGCAAACATTACGATGGCGGTCCGTCGGGTGATCATCGGTAAGTGCCTCCCTAACTAATAACGCGCGGCAAGCTGGAAAATTTCGTTCGGTAATCGCTCAGCGGAGATATCTGCGAACCTGATCGGGCTGCGGCGCCTGTTTTCTAAACCCGAGTTCGAGAATAAAGTTGCGGTCTCGCCCTATTGACAGCAAATCGCCGAAGGTGTTTAGTGCGATTGTCGGCGGCTGGCATTCATTTTCGGAAGAGGCAAATTATCTGGCGCCAAGAGGAGAAATCATATGGCCGAAGGAACGCAGCAAAAACGCTCGACTGAAGGCGGCGCGTACGGCAGGCCCTTGCAACATCCGGACCTCGAGCTTACGCAAGTAGGACCGGGAACCCCGTGCGGTGAACTGTTGCGGCGCTACTGGCAACCAGTGGCGGTTTCAGCTAAAGTCACCGACCGGCCGCAATACGTCCGCATCCTCGGCGAGGACCTCATTATTTTCCGCGACAAAAAAGGGCGCCCCGGCCTGCTCTATCCTCGCTGCATGCACCGCGGCACAACACTTTTCTACGGTAAGGTTTCAGAAGAAGGCATTGCTTGTTGCTATCACGGGTGGCTGTTTGACGTGGAAGGGCGCTGCCTACGCCAGCCGTGCGAACCTGATGGCGGCCGCAACCTGGAAGTTGCGCGCCAGCCTTGGTATCCCGTCGAGGAGTGCTACGGACTGGTCTTCGCCTATCTGGGGCCGCTGGAGAGAAAGCCGGTGCTGCCTCGCTACGACATTCTCGAAGATCTCGGTCCCGCAGAAGAGCTCCGAGCCTACATCGGCGCTTTCGGCGCTACGGGTGACAGCAGCCTTCCGGTCGCACCGTACAGTTGGTTGCACATGAACGACAACGTGATGGACCCGTTCCACGTTCAGGTGTTGCACTCAACCTTCAGCACGGTGCAGTTCGTGCCGCAATTCGCGCTGATGCCGAAAGTCGAATTTTTTCCAACGGAAGAAGGCGTCTGCTACTCGGCGAAGCGCAAACTCGATGATGGGCGCGAGTACGATCGCATCTCATCCTGGCTGATGCCCAACATCATGTCGGTGCCGAATCCCATCGACATCAACCAAGTTCGCTCGAACATGATTACTTGGTCGCTGCCTGTGGACGATTCTCATTTCACCATGGCTACGGCGGGCCGTCTTCCCAAAGCCGCGCCTGATATTTTTGGCGGCATCCGCTTAAACGGCAAATTGTGGGGGGAAATGACGGAGCGGGAGCACCAGGACACGCCGGGTGATTACGAGGCGCAAGCGGGGCAGGGTCCGATTTCGCTGCACTCCGAGGAACATCTGGCGAGCAGCGATCGGGGCATCATCATGCAGCGGCGAATGCTCAAAGGGCAGATTAGAATCGTCGCCGAGGGTGGCGATCCGATTGGCGTCAACTTCGATCCGAATAAGGCTCTGGTAAAAGTCCGCTCCGGGAATTTTTACAACGCGCCTCAGCCAGCCTAGCCGCCATTTTCGTTTCTGGGCGGCAACGCGTTAAGTGTACAATCCGTTCGCTTCAGTTCCCGGAGTGGGTGAGAAATCAATGAGACGCGCGAAGAATGGACTCATTCCCAAGGCGCTGGCAGCGGCTGCTGTAGCTGCCGTGCTAATGGGGAGCCTTGCCCTGCGTGCTCGGGCACAGGCTTCAGCCGAAGAGGAAGTGGTGAACCTGCAGAAAAAGTTCCAGGCAGCCACCGTTTCAGGCGACACGGCAACCGTCGCGTCCGTGATGGCGGATGACGCCTTCTTCATTCATGGCAACGCGGCGATGCAGAGTAAAACTGAGTTTTTGGCCGGCATCAAGAACGGTCAAGTGGCTTTTTCAACCTACGATCTGAGCGACCCGAAGGTGGTGATGTTTAAGGGCGGCGCGATCGTCACCTGCATCGTGGACATTACCCTCAAAGCGCGCGCAGGTGCTCCTCCCGGGCCACCTCGCACCCTGCACATGCGCGGATCGTCCGTGTGGCTCCACGGCCCGTCCGGCTGGAAGCTCATTCTCGATCAGGACACCCCGATCCAGGGACCGCCTCGCGAAGCACCGCTCGCGCCTCGGTGAAGCGGTTCGTTCCGATTCTAGTGGCAGGTTCCATCGTCGCTGAACGTCCCGCTGATAAGCATGCCCTGCAACGAGCTGCTGCAATTCGTGATCTTTGCGAGTTGAGGATCGTTGCTCAACGCGTTTGGATCCACGGTTTTCGCGCCGTTCAGGTTTTGACGCGCGGTAAATATTTCGTTCGCCCACTCGGCCAAATTATTGAACTCGTTTGTGAGTAACTGCAGCGCACTCCGATCTCCGTCGGTGGAGGCTGCCGACGCTAGTTGGGTGAGGCCCGTCTGCACTCGGTTGCGATAGTCCTGAGCCCACGATCCACTTATCGCCAATCCATATGTCACCATTGCCCCGATTGCGCCCCTCCACTCCCTCATTTCTGACACTTCGCCGATGGCGCCTACGGCGAAACTTCTCGAGAGGTCCTGTGAATTGGAAGGCAGCGCCCCGGGAGAAACCGCCGAGTTTGGGCCGGGTATCGTCAGCACCACTCGATTTGGCTCCATCCTCACCATTCCATTCGTGGCTTGTGCAAGCGTCTCGACATCTATGTAGGAGCGGCCGTTGATTTGGTGGACTCCTGCAGGCACCGCTCTTCCGTTTACAACGAGCGTCTTGTTGGACGCGTCGGCTGTCGCGTTAGGTGGGCCCTGGGCTGAGAACGCCGCAGGGAGCGATAAAGCGAGTCCGAGCATCAGAGCAATTCCAGAAGCGCAACGGGTATTCATGGTGTCTCCCTAAGCTGGGCTCGTTACCGCGTTATGGCGACCTATCCAAGCATAGGCACAAATCAACTTTTCCGCAGCATTTCGATTTGTGGAATTTACTCGCCGCCACTCGGTCAGGCTAGTCTTTCACGCGTAGGACGCGGGCCGGCGGATTGGGCGAGTACGTTTCTTCCACTTCAGCGGCGCGATGCGCCAGGATGGCGCGCTGGTTAAGAGACGACTTGTCCGTGATCTCGCCCGCATCGAGCGACGGCGGCTCTTCGAGCAGGATGGCCCGCGTCACTCGATTCGAGTTGCCGGTCGATTGTGCAGCGAAGGACTCGAGCAGCTCGGTGAATTTTTTGGTAACGGAGCCATGTCGAAGGATTTCGGCGGGCGTGGCCGCATCGTTCAGTTCGGGCGCCAACGTGCGGCAGGCCTGCACGTTCGGGAATATCAGCATGCTCAAGAAATTGCGATCCGGTCCGGCGATGGCCACGTCTGTGACGTAGGGCGCGAAGGCGTGGATGATTTTGCTGCGCAACGGGCCAACGCTGACCCAAGTGCCCGAGGCCAGCTTGAAATCTTCCTTGAGGCGGCCATCGTACATGAAACCCTTGTTGACGTCGCCGGGATCCACGAAACGGACCGCGTCGCCAAATTTGTAGTAGCCCTCCTCGTCGAACGCAGCGCGAGTCAGCTCCTCATCTTTCCAGTAGCCTGGCGTGACATTGGGACCTTTCACCCGAATTTCCAGCTTTGCTCCCACCGCAACTAATTTGGCCTCCACGCCAGGCATGGGAATTCCGATCGCGCCGCTTTGTTCCGAATCCCAAGTGCACTGAAGCGCCATCGGTGCGGTTTCCGTGGCGCCGAGGCCGGAAGCCATCAGGATGCGCTCGCCGCACGTTTCAGACATCAAGTCGCGGTAGGCGTCCCAAATCGGCTGAGCTAAGCCGGCGCCCGCATAAAACATGAAATTCAGCCGGCTAAAGAAATTTTCGCGCAGCTGGGCATCTTGGCGAAAATGGCGAAGCAATTCTTCGTAGCCTCGCGGCACGTTGAAGTACACAGTTGGCGCAATCTCGCGAAGATTTGCTACGGTCGTCGCAATTTTGAAGGTGGCGTTGCCATCGTCGATGTAGAGGGTGCCGCCGTTGTAGACGGTCATTCCGGTATTGTGATTGCCGCCGGCCGTGTGATTCCACGGCATCCAGTCGACCACAACCGGCGGCTGATCGCCCATGAATGGAAAACCTTGGAGAATCATCTGTTGGTTGCTGCAAATCATGCGATGGGTGTTGACGACGGCCTTTGGCAGTCCCGTGGACCCCGAGGAAAAGAGAAATTTCGCGATGTCATCCGGAGCGATGGCCGCGTGCGCCCGCCCCACGGCCGCAGTGGGAGCCGTTGACGCGAGATCGTCAAATAAGGTCGCGTTGCCACCGGGACTCGGCCCGCACATGAAAACGATTTCGGTCGCGGGATCCAAGACGGCCGCAAACGCACGGCGGTACGCTTCCGCATTCGAAACGAAAATCAGGCCCGGCGTAATCGTGTGCATCACATGCTTTAGCTTCGCGAAATCCGTGGAAAGCAGAGAATACGCCGGCGCGATGGATGCAGTAGGAATGCCAACGTGCTGTCCCGCGAACATCAGCAATAAATGCTCGAGATCATTTTCCGAGAGGATTGCCACGGGCCTCTCGGCCGAAAGGCCGCGATCGAGGAATGCTTGTCCGATGGCGCGCACCTTTTGCAACGCCTCGGCGTACGTGAGGTAACGCCACTCGCCGTCCGCCTGGCGTTTGGCCGCCAGGGCGCGATCTGGAGCAATTTTCGCCCAGTGGATTAGGCGCTCGGTGAGGACGCGCGGATAGGCGCCCAATGGCTCGTCCGGGCGCACGATGATCGCGCCATCGGCCCTGCGTTCCATCGACGCGCGGGAAGTTCGCAGGCGAACGGGACGCAACGGTGCTTGGTGATTCGATCGTATCAGAGCGGGCGTTTCCGTCATCGAGCGTCAGAAAGCAGCGAATGCCTAGGCAATGAGTATACGGCCACCCGCAGCGAGGCGCAAAAGGGAGCGCACAGCACACACTCGGAAACCCTCTTCGCTTCCGTGCGCTCTGAGCGAAAGGCTACTGCACCGTGAGGCGTACCGGCTGAATGTAAATTGCCGCCCCGCTTTGAACCGATACGTTGTAATCACCAGGTTTTACTTGCGGAATCTTTAGGACGATCTTGTCGCTGGCCTGTTCCACAATCACAGCCTTGTAGTCGGATTTTTCATCGGAGAGATAGACAGCGGAGACGACGCCCTTTCCAAGATTTTCTCCCTCGACGTTGATTGAATCGTTCACCTTGCCCGAAGTCGGATCAACAGCCTTCACGCTGGGCGAACTCTGCGCGAGTGTGAAGCCTAACGGCAGGGTCAGTAGGGCGGCAAAGGCGGTCAGCGCCAGCATCCGATGCATGGCCTTGCTCGAGGACTCTTTTCCCCTAGGCGCTTTGGCGCGAAAAACAAATGTGTCTCGGTCCGAACGACGGGGCGGGATCGAAGCTCTGGGCATGGGTCACCTCGTAAAAGGACTAGTTCGAAATTGGATTTTACCCTCCTGTTGCGCTGAAGATATTCCTGGATTCGTGCGTTGTCAAACTCTAGCTCCAGGCCCGGGGTCCGGCTCCTTTCAGCTTGACATCGCCCTCTAGCTGGGGTACTCGGCCTGGTTTCCTCTTGACACAAGCGCCCGCCTAATAGTAAAAATTCGCCCACAATTAATCGCCCGTGGGGGGCGCATTTACAATCCGCACAATAAATTCTGACGGGGGGGGTCCATGGGTTCACGATTGGCCGCACTGAAGATTGTGTGTGTGATTTCGCTTTGCTTTTTGGGGTTGTCGGTTTCCGTTTCCCCGGCGTTGGCACAAAGTGCTTCCACTGGAGCGCTCGAAGGAACCGTCACTGATCCTTCCGGAGGCGTTATTTCAGGTGCGACCGTCACGGCCACCAATCTCGCCACGGGTCAATCGCGTGTTGCCAACACGGATGCCAGCGGCTTGTACAAGTTTTCGTTGCTGCCACCCGGGAACTACGACGTGAAATTCTCCGCGGCCGGCTTCAAGACTGCCGAGGTCGCTTCGGTTGCCATCAACGTCACGGAAACTCCGGTATTGAATCACTCCCTCGAAATCGGCGCGCAGACTCAGGAAGTAACCGTCGAATCCACCGCCGAGACCATCCAGACGCAGAACGCGACGATAGGCGGATTGGTCTCCGGACAAACGGTCACTGATCTCCCTCTCAGTACGCGTAACTACACACAGGTTATTGACCTCTCGCCCGGTGTCGTCGCAAAGGTGGCCACTGCTACCGCGGTCGGCAACGGCACCATGGACATCAACGTGAACGGCTCCGGCTCCGACCAGAATACCTATATGATGGATGGAGTCATCACCACGAACTACGGCAGCGGCGGCGCGGCTCAGTCCGGCAGTTATGCCGGCATCCCGATCCCCAATCCGGACTCGATTCAGGAATTCAAGGTTCAGACTTCGCAATATGACGCCGCCTATGGGCAGAACCCCGGTGCAAACGTTAACGTCGTGACCAAGAGCGGCACCAATCAGTTCCACGGAGCAATCTGGGAATTCAACCGCAACAACTTCTTCAACGCCAACGATTTCTTCTACAAGAGATCGGAAGCAAACGAAGGTCTGCCGAACAAACCGCCGGAAGTGAAGCAGAACCAGTATGGCGGGACCTTCGGTGGACCGATCAAGAAAGACAAGATTTTCTTCTTTGGCTCTTACCAGGGCACGCGGCAGCTCAATGGAATTGGCAGCAATGGTTTCGCCACCTCCCTCACGCAGGTCGGCCTGCTCCCTCTCAACGAGCCCGGTCAGCCGTTTGCCAACGCGCGAGGCGACAATTCCGGTACCATTCCGCTCGATTTTACGGGTGCCCCGTGCAACTACACCACCTACCGGCAATACTTGGGGTGTGCATTTGCGGGCGAGACCGACTTCGCCAGCGGTTTGGGCCAGACAGGCCACTTCGTCCTTCCCGATGGATCCAATATCAGTAACACCGCAATCAATCTCTTTCGGCAGACCGAGAAAATCCCGCAGGCTCAGGGAGGCTTCAACAACGGCTATTACCTTCCCAGTTTGCGTTACAACTCGGCTGGCCTTCCCTTCTGCATCGCGAATGCCACCCCGTGCTCCAATCCGACTACGATTTCACAGGCTACGATCGCGAATGAAGATCAGTTCATGATCAACACAGATTACGTTCTCAACAGCAAGAACACACTGTCGGAGAAGTATTTCTTCTCCAAGGATCCCCAGATGCAGAGTTTCAGCTGCATTGTGACCGGTTGCGATCCCGGTGCGCCGGAGAATGCGCACTACGGCGCGCAATCAGCAGTTGTGAGGCTTACGTCGGTCATCACCAACAACTTCGTGAATGACGCCTTCGTTTCAGCCCAGCGGCTGTTTCTCAATGTCAAGGACGGCCTCACGGTCCAGTCCTGCGATGGTGACGGCAAGACCCCACTCAATATCGTCCCCGCCATCAACGACGGCGCTCCTTGCCCCCTCTCGGCTGCCGCTGCAGGCAATCGCGAGGACTCCCTGATCCCCGTCTTCGGAAGCCTGGGGATTCCAGCGGGTTCGCAATGGGGAGCATGGAGCGCCGGAGGCAATTTCTTTTCAGCGACCCGCAGTATCCAGCAGAGCTATTTGGCAGGTGATCAGATTTCCTGGAATCATGGCAAGCACTCGTTCCGAGCGGGCGTCAATACGCAACGCATTCAATGGAACTGGGCGCAGCCGAACCGGGAAAGGGGCTGGGTCGTAACGGCAAATATGGCCGACATCCTCTTGAGCAACAGCGGCCTTCCCTCCGACGAGGCCAACGGTCTCGCAGGCACCCCCGTTCCGGCCAGCTACTTCATTAACCTCTCCTATCGCCTATTGCCGAATGGCTCCCCGAATCCTCACCACTGGCGCATTAGCGAATACTCAACGTTCGCGGAGGACGACATTAAGGTCACACGTCGTCTCACTTTGAACCTGGGCGTCCGCTGGGAATACGACGGCTGGCCCAGTGACGCTCACGGTGTGTTCACCAACTTCTCCGCTGCCGCCGCCGGACTCGTCAATACAGGTACTATCCTCCTGAACAATCCGGCCGGTACCCTCGCGGGCTATATCGTTCAGAAGAATTACAACAGAGCAATCTACGGAAACCTCTCCGGCGAGTTCGGCTCGACCGGGATTCTGGTGAACAGCAATAAGACGTTGCTCCACGGCTCGCCGCTCGATAACTTCTCTCCCCGCCTCGGCCTGGCGTGGCAGGCCATGGATAAGCTTGTTGTTCGCGCCGGTTATGGCATGTTCTTCGACCGCGTCTATGGCAACCTTGTGGGCGATAACATCGTCGGGAATATGCCGCCGTACGCGACAGGTATCGGAGCGAACCCAGGCCAGACCCTTCAGAGTCCGTTTTGCCCCGTGTGCCCGCAATTCCTGGGCTTCATACCGCGTACCCTCGCTGCGGGTCCGGCGATTACGAATGCAGCCGCTGGGAATGGGCTCTCGAATATAACGGACATATTCGGAGGCAATGCTTCGGGCCTTCTCAACCCTGGCGATGACCCGGCAATGCGCACTCCCAAAATCCAGCAATACAATCTCGACGTTCAGTACGAGTTTGCGCACGGCTGGGTTTTCGACATCGGATACGTCGGATCGCATGGCATCCACCTCTACGACTGGAACCGCGATCCCAACATCGCCTACCTCGTGGACTGCGGCCCGGCATCCGCTACCTGCAATCCCCCTACAGAACGCGTGAACCAACTGCTGGAGCGGCCTATCGGTTCATTCCCGATAAACGATAATGGTAACAATCGGGTTGTCGAGAATACTTCCAGCAACTACCTTGGCCGCGTCGCTTACTTGGGCGTGAACCCGGGAAATTTGCAGCAAGTTGAAACGGATGGTAGTCACCTCTACAACAGCTTGCAACTCCAGCTCAGGCATCAGTTCTCCCACGGCCTGACCCTGCAGGCGTCCT